>JBFJZP010000074.1:0-8987 GCA_041622095.1 Burkholderiaceae bacterium
CAGAAGTGGCGCGCCGCCGCCAGACCTACTGGCAGCCGTACCATGACGCGCTGGCGCAGGAGTTGGCGCAGATCAAGGCGCAGCACGGTCATGCGGGGTTGTTCGATGGCCATAGCATCAAGTCGACGCTGCCCTGGTTGTTCGAGGGCAAGCTGCCGGACCTCAACCTGGGCACGGCCAACGGCGCGAGTTGCGCGCCGGATCTGCGTGGCGCACTGATGCAGGTCCTGCAGGACCAGGACCGTTTCACCCAGATCACCGACGGACGCTTCAAGGGCGGACACATCACCCGGCACTATGGTCGGCCGCAAGACGGGATCCACGCCATCCAGCTCGAGATGTGCTGGAGCACCTACATGCAGGAAACACCGCCTTACACGCTCGATGCGGCCCGCGCCGCCACCATCGAACCGGTGCTGCGCGCGCTGGTGCAAACCATGCTGGACTGGAGGCCGCATGCGTGACACCCCATCGCTGTGGGCGCCGCAGGCCTGGATCGACGGCCGCTGGCAGCAGCAGGTGCTGCTCGAGATCGACGCGTCCGGCCGCTGGCACCGTATCACCACCGATGTCGCCAATCCGCCAGCCGATACGCGCCGGCTGCCCGGGCCGGTCTTGCCGGGCCTGGTCGATGCGCACAGCCATGCATTCCAGCGTGCATTCGCCGGCTTGTCCGAGCGGCGCGAGTCGGCATCGGATGACTTCTGGTCCTGGCGCGAACGCATGTACCGGGTGGCGTTGCGCGTATCGCCGCAGCAGATGCGGGCGATTGCGGCCCAGTTGTACCTGGAGCTGCTGCGCGGCGGTTATACCCAGGTCTGCGAATTTCACTACCTGCACCATGACATCTCCGGCGCGCCCTATGCCGACCCGGCCACGATGAGCTGGGCCGTGGCCGACGCGGCGCAGGATGCCGGCATCGGCCTGACCTTGCTGCCGGTCCTGTACCAGCGCGCCGGCTTCAGCCAGGCACAGTTGCGTGACGACCAGCGGCGATTTGCCGGGTCGCCGGGCATGGTGCATGCGTTGTCGCGCACGCTGCAGGCCAGTGGCCGCGCCAACGTCAATGCCGGTGTGGCGGTGCATTCCTTGCGTGCTGCCGGCCTGCCGGCCATCCGCGAACTGATGGCACTGGTCGGCGACGCGGACATGCCGGTGCATATCCATGTCGCGGAGCAGACCGCCGAAGTCGACGACTGCCTTCAGGCCACCGGCCGGCGACCGATTGCCTACCTGTGCGAAGAACTCGCGCCCGACGCCCGCTGGCAACTGGTGCACGCCACGCATGCGACGGCGCAGGAGATCGAGTCGGTCGGGCGCAGCGGCGCCGGCATCGTCATCTGCCCGGCCACCGAAGGCAACCTCGGCGACGGGTTGACCGACCTGGCCGGCTGGCTGCACGCCGGCGTGCCGATGGCCATCGGATCGGACAGCCATGTGGTACGCAACTGGCCGGAAGAATTGCGCTGGCTCGAATACGGCCAGCGCCTGGTGCACCGCAAGCGCAATGTCGCTGCCTGGCCCGGCCGGCAACCGTCTACCGCGGCGCGACTGTTCGACGCGGCACTGGCCGCCGGCGGCGCTGCCAGCGGCCAGCCGCTCTGGGGCCTGGTGCGCGGTGCGCGCGCCGATGCGCTGGTGCTCGACGCGTCTGCGCCGGCGCTGCGCGGCATTGCGCCGACACACCAGCTCGACGCCCTGGTGTTCGCCTCCGGCGAGCCGGTGCTGCGCGAGGTCATCGTGACCGGTCGCGTGGCGATGCGGGACGGCCACCACCCTGATGAAGCCGCAATCGGTCAGAATTTCGAAGCTGCGATGCATGCGATCTGGCAAGCCGATTGAGCCCGCGCTGAAGACCCGGTGCGCGACCCGCCGATCCAATCCGGGCTATGCTTGAGCGGTGACCTGCACGAGTTTGCACACCCTCACCGACCGGCAGCGGACGCTGGCACCGGCGCGCGCCTGGCGCGCCAGCCTGCGCCGGATGATCCTGGCGTGGCTGCTGGCGCCGACCGCAGTGCTGGCCGATCCGGCGCTGTCATGGTTCGACGGTGCACGGCCGAATCAGCAGGCGCTCAGCGCGGTCACGCTGCTGCAGTCGGCGGCCCACTGGGGACTGGAGCCGGATGACTACGACGCCCGGCGGCTGGCGCGCACCGTGCAGCAGGCGCTGCAGCTGCCGGTCGACCTGCAGCCGCAACGCCGGCAGATCGACACCGCATTGACCCAGGCGGTGCACCGTTACCTGTCCGACCTGGCGAACGGGCGTATTGCGCCGACCCGCATCGGCGCGAACTTTGCGCCGACCCGGCGCGCCACCGGCGACATCCGCGCGCAACTGCAATCGGCGCTGACCGACGGCAGCGGGATCGAAGCCCTGGCTGATCGACTGGCCCGCCAGGCACCCATGGCGGTGCCACTGCAGCAGGTCTTGCAACGATATCGGGCACTGCAACAACATCCGGCCTGGAACACCGCCTTGCCGACGCCTTCCGGTGGCAAGCTGACTGCCGGCCAGTCTTATGCCGGCCTGGCCACGCTGGCGCAGCGTCTTGTGGCGCTCGGCGACCTGGCCCCGGACCTGCCGCTGCCGGCGGTGCTCGACCCCCATCTGGTGGCGGCGGTCGAACGCTTCCAGCTGCGCCACGGGCTGGTGGTCGACGGCGTGATCGGGCGCAACACGCTGGCGCAACTCGCGGTGACCCCGGCTCAGCGGGTGCGGCAGATTGCGCTGACGATGGAACGCATGCGCTGGACACCGGTGTTGCAGGCACCCCGCATGATCGTGGTGAATGTGCCGGAATTCATGCTGCGCGCCTATGAGGTCGACCAGGGCCGGGTCAACGTGCGGCTGGAAATGAACATCATCGTCGGCAAGGCGCTCGACACCCGCACACCGCTGTTCGACGAAGACATGCGATTCATCGAATTCAGCCCGAACTGGAACGTGCCGTATTCGATTGCCAGCAAGGAGCTGGTGCCGCGCCTGCGCAAGGACCCGGACCATTTCACGCAGCAGGGTTTCGAGTTCGTCAGCCGCTCCGGTGCGGTGCTCGGCACACTCAGCGACGAACATCTGGACGCTGTGCTGGCCGGCACGCTGCGCATCCGCCAGCGGCCGGGGCCGAAAAACGCACTGGGCGACATCAAGTTCATCTTCCCGAACGACGCCAGCATCTTTCTGCACCATACATCCACGCCCCGCCTGTTCGCGCGCCCGCGCCGCGACTTCAGCCACGGCTGCATCCGGGTCGAGGCGCCGGTGGCGCTGGCGCGTTTCGTGCTGCAGGACGATCCGCGCTGGAGCGAGGAGCGGATCCGCGAGGCGATGGCGCTGGGCAAGTCCCGCACGATCCGGCTGCAACAGCCGGTACCGGTGCTGATCGCCTACAGCACGGTGGTCGTCAAGCAGGACATGGTGTTTTTCCTGGCCGACCTCTACCACCATGACGCGCGCCTGGACCAGGCCTTGCGGGCCCGCTCCAGTGCCCTGCACCACGCCGAATTACCCGACCCGAACCCCCGATGAATTCTTGCGTGATACCCTTGCGCGCATGCCGAATTTCCCGACCCATCCGGCGCGCCGCCATATCCTGCGCAATGTCACCCGTTTCGCTGTCGCCGGAGCCGCCTGGCCGATGGTCCAGACGCAAGTCCATGCGGCGCGGCCCGCAAGTCGCAGCCTGCAATTCGACCACACCCACACCGGCGAGAAAATCTCCCTGGTCTACGCCAACGGCGGCGAATACCTGCCGCAGGCGGTGCAGCGCCTGAACCACTTCCTGCGCGACCACTATTCGGGCGAAGTGGGCAGCATCGACACCGGGCTGCTAGACCTGCTCCATGACGTCCGGCTGTCGCTGGGCGCGAACCAGCCGTTCCAGGTGATCTCGGGCTACCGCTGCCCGAAAACCAATGATCGCCTGCGCAAGACCGGTGGCGGCGGTGTCGCCAAGCGCAGCCTGCACATGGATGGCAAGGCGATCGACATCCGCATGCCGGGTGTGCCACTGACCGACCTGCGCGACGCCGCCCTGTCGCTCAAGGCCGGTGGCGTGGGCACCTACATGCGCGACCAGTTCGTGCATGTCGACACCGGCCGCGTGCGCAGCTGGTAACACCCCCGTCACCCACGCGGGTGATGTTGCGCATGCAGCGTCTTGAGCCGCTCGCGGGCGATATGTGTGTAGATCGTCGTGGTGGAGATGTCGGCATGGCCGAGCAGCATCTGCACCGCACGCAGATCAGCGCCATGGTTGAGCAAATGGGTGGCAAACGCATGGCGCAAGGTATGCGGCGATGGGGCGGTAGCCAGGCCCGCCTGGCGCGCATATTTCTTCACGATATTCCAGAACATCACGCGTGACATCGCGGTGCCGGCATTGATGCCGCTGCTGGTCACGAACAAGGCCACGGTCTGGCGCTCGCCGAGCAACTGCGGCCGGACCTGCTCCAGATAACGCCGCAGCCACTCGCTGGCCTCCTCGCCGAACGGCACCAGGCGCTCCTTGTTGCCCTTGCCGGTCACCCGCAACACGTTCTCCTGCAGGCTGACGTTGAGAATACGCAAGCCGACCAGTTCGCTGACCCGCAGGCCGCTGGCATACATCAACTCGAGCATGGTGCGGTCGCGCACCCCCAGCAGCGTCGAGACATCCGGCGCGGCCAGCAGCGCCTCGACCTGCGCCTCGCTCAGCGTCTTGGGCACGCGCAAGGCCTGGCGTGCCGCCTGCAGCCGCAGCGTCGGATCTGCGCTGATGCGGTGCTCGCGCAGGGCCCAGCGGAAAAAGCGCTTGAAAACCGTCAGGCGCCGGTTCGCGGTCGTGGCCTTGGTCAACGCATGGCGCGCAGTGAAGTATGCGTTCAGATGCTGCTCCTGCACATGCTCCAGCACTACACCCTGCCCCTGCAACCACTGCGCAAGCAGCCGCAGGTCACGCGCGTACGCAGCCAGCGTATTGCGCGACAGCCCCTCCTCGAGCCACAAGGCATCGGTGAAGGCGTCGATCGACGCCGAAGCTGCCGGGTCGATCGACACGCCGCCGCCGTTACTCGAGCTTGAGCTTGGCGGTGTCGACCACCTTGCGATACACCGCCAGTTCGTCCTTCATCTGCTGGGCGAACTGCTCCGGCGTGTTGCCGATGACGACCGAGCCGGTGTCCTCGATACGCTTGCGCACCGCCGGGTCCTCGAGCACCTTGCGCGTCGCGGCGTTGACCTTGTCGACGACGTCGCGCGGCAGGCCCTTCGGACCGACGATGCCGTAATAGGCCATGCGGTTGACCGGCTCCAGGCCCAGTTCCTTGAACGTCGGCACGTCCGGCAACGCAGCCAGGCGCTGGGGCGACGCAACCGCCATGGCGATCAGGCGCCCGCCCTTGATGTGCGGCAACGCCGAGGGCACGTTGTCGAACACGATCTCGACCTGGCCGCCGACGGCATCGCGCAGCGCCGGTCCGGCGCCGGTATACGGAATATGGGTCACGAAGACCCCTTGCAGCGTCTTCCACAACTCGGTCTGCAGGTGGCCGATGCCACCGGTTCCCGACGAAGCATAGGAGTATTTGCCCGGCGACTTCTTCAGCACCTCGACGAACTCCTTGTAGTTCTTGGCCGGGAAACTCGGATGGACTGCGATCACGTTAGGCGTGGCCGCGATGTTGATGATGGGCGTGAAGTCGGTCTCCGCGTTGTACGGGATCTTCGGGTTGATCGCCGGATTGGCCGCGGTGGTCGACACCGTTGCCATGCCGAGCGAATAACCGTCCGGCGCCGCCTTGGCGGTCTCGCTGGCACCGACGATGCCGCCACCACCAGCCTTGTTCTCGACGATCATGCTTTGCCCAAGCGCACGGCCCAGCGGCTCGGACACCACGCGTGCGATCAGGTCGGTCGTGCCACCCGGCGCAAAAGGCACCTGCAGCTTGACGACTTTGCTCGGATAAGGCTGTGCGACGGCGGCACTTGCCAGGACAGCCAGGCCGGCTGCAATCAGGGAACGAAACACCATACGAAGATACTCCAGGAAAGAGGGGATCGGGTTGATGGACATCGGCCGCCCGGCCGGCAAAGGCCGGCAGCACAGGCGCCGATGGTACCCGCGCGGCCCGCTCGATTGCCGGTGCCGTGGCCGGACAAGCCCTTGCCGCGCAGGGTATGGCCGGGAGGCAGCGCGGCGACCGGCGCGCCGACGACCTGCTGCTATGCTCGCCCCCGTGAATTACGCGCAACTGCTGTTTCCCGACTTCTCGCTGATCCTGATCGGATTCCTCGTCTGCCGCTACACGCCGCTGAACCGCAGCGTCTGGGGTCCGATCGAGAATGTTGTCTACTACCTGCTGTTCCCGGTCCTGCTGTTCCACTCGATCGTCAAGAGCCCGCTCGACCTCGGCGCCACGTCGGCCCTGGTGCTCTCCGGCTGGGCCCTGTGCCTGAGCGGCATCGCGATGGCGTATGTGTTGCCCTACCTGCCGTGGATCGGCCCGCGCATCGACCGGCGCGAACACGCCGCCAGCGCACAGGTCGCGTTCCGATTCAACACCTACATCGCCCTGGCACTGGCCGAGCGCCTGCTCGGCGCACCCGGCACCGTGCTGATCGCGGTGTTGATCGGCGTCTGCGTGCCGCTGCTCAACGTCGGTGCGGTCTGGCCGATGGCGCGCCACGCCCAGCGCGGTTTCATGCGCGAACTGGTGCGCAACCCGCTGATCCTGGGCACCCTGGCCGGCTTGAGCGCCAACCTGGCCGGCTTCACGATGCCGGAGCTGTTGGTGCCGACCGCCACACGAATCGGTGCGGCGGCCTTGGCCATGGGCTTGCTGGCGGCCGGTGCCGGCCTGCAACTCGGTCGCATGAAGGACAGCAAGACCCTGTCGGTGGCGCTGCTGTCGATCCGGCATTTCTGGCTGCCGGTGGTCGCCTGGCTGCTCGGTCGGGCCATGGGGCTGGACGACGCCCAGCAGACGGTACTGCTGATCTTCTCCGCCATGCCAACCGCCTCGAGTTGTTATGTGCTGGCGGTGCGCATGGGTTATGACGGTTCGTATGCCGCCGGCCTGGTCACCTTGTCCACCGTGCTGGGCGTGGTCAGCCTGCCGTTTGCCTTGGGCGTGTTGCGCGGCTTGCCACTCGGCCCCTGAAGCCGGCCGGTAGCGGCAAGCTCAGGCGAACCGCGCCTGCACGTCGGGCGGCAGCGGTGTGTCGATCAGCAGGCAGATGCAGCGCAGGCTGTCCCATACCCCCTGCGGCGCCGGCTGCGGGTCGTCACGCACCAGCGCGTACCAGGTCTTGAGCAGCTGCGGACGGCGCATCGGCGCCAGCCGCGCCAGCTGCTGCATGGCGCTGTCGATCGCGGCCAGCACCGGCGCGGCGTTGCCAAGCCTGACAGGCGCCGGTCCGATTTCCAGTGCCGTACTGGCCTGGCGGCACCATTGCTCCGCCAGCGCAGCGGCTTGCGCCGGCACATCGCGCTGCTGCCACGCCAGCGTGGCACCGATGACATGGATGGCACTCGCACATTGCGCCAGGCTCCGTGCATGGGTTTCGCGCAACACGCTTTCACGGGCCAGGCCCAGCACATGATCGAGCAGCAGGCAACGCCAGATCTCGACCAGGCTCCACTGGCCGTCGGCGAGCACGATCCGGTGGGCCTGGCGGCGCAGGCTTTCGCGCTCGGCCAGCGGCAATGCGGCGCAGCGGGTCAACAGGCGCTCGAATCCCGGCAACTGCTGCGTCGCCGGCACCGCCTGCAAGCCAGCGGCAAGATGCGCGAGCCGGGCCGGATCGCGGTCGGCGAACAAGGCCTGCCAGGCCTGCGCACCGGCCCCGTCGCCGGCGCGTACCAGCATTGCCAAGGTCGCCGGCGCCAGATCGGCGGGCCAAGGCAGCTGCAACAAGTCATCGACAAATCCTGCCGACGGCGTCCGCACCGGCGTCGGACCGGAAACCGGCATGTCCGCAACGGCAGCAGGCCCGGCGACGCTTGGCCGCGCGGCAGTGGCCGGCGCATCCGACGCCAATCCCGCCACGCCTGTGGCGTCGGCATCGGGCCACGCCAATGGCGCCCCGATGTCCGCACCGACCGACCCGTCTTCTGGCGGTGCCAGCACCGGACTGGGCAGCGGCGGCAGCGGGCGACCGAACACCCGCCGGATCCGCTCGGCCAGCGGCGGATGGGTGGCCAGGGCCCCCGCATGGATGAAGATGTCGGACGCCAGCAACATATGCGAGATCGCCTCGGCACGCGCGCTGCGCATGCGGGGTGCATCCGGCGCAGCCTGACCGGCAATCTTGCGCAAGGCGCCGCCGATACCGGCCGGCAAACGCGTGAACTGCACCGCTGCCGCATCGGCCAGGAACTCGCGCTGGCGCGATACCGCCGCCTTGAGCAGCCGCCCGGCCAGCCAGCCGATGCTGCCCACCGCCATCAAGCCCAGGCCGAGCAACACGAACACGCTGCGCCGTCCGCGCGAGTCGGTCATGTCGAACAGGTCACGCCCGAGCATGAACAGCAGCTGCAGGCCCCAGACATGGCCGATCAGGCGCATGTTGAGTCGCGCATCGCCATGCAGGATATGGCTGAACTCATGCGCGACGACGCCCTGCAACTCGTCGCGGTTCAGCCGCTCCAGCGCACCGCGGGTGACGGCCACCACGCTGTCGTGTTGTTCCCAGCCGGCGGCAAAGGCGTTGATGCTGTCGTCGCGCGGCAATACGAATATCCGCGGCGGCTTGAGGCCGGAGGCGATCGCCATTTCCTCGACGACGTTCACGAGTTGCTGCTCCTCGGGCTTGGCGGCCTCGAGGAGTTGCCACGCTCCCGTGGCCCACAGCACCTGTTTGGGACCACGCTTCCAGGCGAACCATGTCATGCCGAGTCCGATTAGCGTGGTGGTGATCCCAAACCACGGAATTGTGTGATGATAGGCGTTGGGCGGTGCCTCGAGCGTGGTCAGGTAGTATCCTAGGTCGCCGCCGAACCCCACCC
>JBFJZP010000075.1:0-8965 GCA_041622095.1 Burkholderiaceae bacterium
CCGGCTCCGCCGCCAGTGCCGGGGAGGGCACGGCGGTCGTTTTGCCGCCGGAGAACCCCTACGGCTTGCAGTCGGTCTGGCGCCAGGGCGACCTGGTGTCCCGGGGCACCTTGTTGCTGCTGCTGCTGATGAGTCTGGGCAGCTGGTATGTGATCGTGACCAAATGGTTTGAGCAGGCCCGCATCGGTCGGCAGGCGCAGGTGGTCGACAACGACTTCTGGGCTGCCGGGTCGGTGCAGCAAAGTGCGCAGCGGCTGGCGGCGGACAGCCCTTTCCGCTTCATCGCGGAGAAGGCACTCGAAGGGGCCGGCAAACACGAGGGCTTGCTTGGCGCGATCGATTTCAATACCTGGGTCACGATGAGCATCCAGCGCGCGATGGCCAGGGTGCAAAGCCAGCTGCAGGCCGGCCTGGCGGTCCTGGCCACCGTCGGATCGACCGCGCCGTTCGTTGGCTTGTTCGGCACGGTATGGGGCATTTACCATGCGCTGGTCAACATCGGCCTGTCCGGCCAGGCGAGCATCGACAAGGTGGCGGGGCCGGTCGGCGAGGCCTTGATCATGACGGCGCTGGGGCTGGCGGTGGCGGTGCCGGCGGTGCTGGGTTACAACTGGCTGGTGCGCCGCAACAAGGTGGTGATGGACAGCGTGCAGGCTTTTGGTGGCGACCTGCATGCGGTGATGCTCGCCACGATGAAGAAGTAACCGGCGCACCGCGCCGTGGTCGCTGAGATGATGTTGCCACCCGTCCCGTCTGCAGCCGATGACGAGGTCATGAGCCATATCAACACCACGCCGCTGGTGGACGTGATGCTGGTGCTGCTGATCATCTTCCTGATCACGATTCCGGTGGTGACCACGTCGATCCGTCTGGCGTTGCCGCAGGAAGCCGCGCTGCAGCGGCAGTCCCGGCCGGAGAACATCATCATCTCGGTCGACCCTGCCGGTTCGATCTACTGGTACGACACCCGGCTCGGCAATACAACCGAGTTGGCGGCTCGCCTGCGCCAGGTTGCGGCCATGACACCGCAGCCGGAGGTGCAGATCCGGGGCGACCAGGCGGTCCGCTACGAGAGCATCGGCCGGGTGTTGGCGGCCTGCGAACAGGCCGGCATCACGCAGGTCGCCTTCATCACCGAGCCACCGGCGGCGGTGCGTTGACCCACGCACAGCTGGCCATGTTGTCCGATCGCTTGTTCTCACCATGATGCCCATCGTCCCGGGCAAGCCGGGTTCCGACGAGCCGGAGCTGATGCTGGAGATCAACACCACGCCGCTGATCGACGTGTTGCTGGTGCTGCTGGTGATGTTCATCATCACCATTCCGGTGCAACTGCATGCGGTGAACATGGCCGTTCCGGCGCGAGCCGAGAGCTCGACCACAGAGGCCACGGAGGTGATCGATATCCACATCGACGCGGCAAGCCGCATGCGCTGGAACGGCAGGCCGGTGAGCCCGCAGGAGCTGGAGATCCAGATGGCGGCGGTGGCGCAACAGGCGCAGCCGCCGTTGCTCCAGGTCCGGCCGGACCGCGCCAGCCAGTATGCGGTATTTGCCCATGTGCTGGCTGCGTCCAGGCGCCAGGGCTTGAATCGGGTGGCGGTGGTCGGCTCCGAACAGTTCCGCTGAGTGATGCTGGCCAGCACCTATTTCGATCCACCGCGCCATCCGCTGCGGCGATACCGCGCGCTGGGCATTGTCCTGGCGCTGCATCTCGCGCTCGGTTGGCTGTTGTTGCAGGGCACCACGCACCAGGCACGGGTGCCGGTGCCGCAGGCGCTGCGGCCGGTGCTGCTTCAGGAGGTGACGATCGGGGCTCCTGTACCGATACCAGCGTCCGCGCCGGCCACCCAGCCTGTGCCGGCACTTCAGCCGCGAGCGCCAACCACTGCACCGGTTCCGCCGCCGGAGCCGATGACGCGGCGCCCAGCCACCCCGGCGCCGGTTCCGCCGGTGGCCGCGCCCCGGCCGGAATCGACGCCGCGGCCTGCCGCTGAGCCCGGCGTCGACCGGCGGCCGGATGCCAGGGTCATGCCGCCTGCATCCCCGTCCGCACCCGCCGCAACGCCGGCCGATCCGTTGCCAGCACCGGCGCGGCCCGCGACGGCTGCACCATCCCCCGCAGTGCCGGGGCCCACGGCGCCGCCGGCGGCAATGGCCACCACCGGGCCCGCAACAGCCTCAGGAGCGGCCGCGGCTGGCCTGGCGCGTACACCTGCGCCAGCGCGCACACCTGCCGGCGGGGCTGCTGCGCCGGCCGGTAGCCGACCCGTAGCGCCTTTCGACATTGCGCTGGTCTGTCCGGTGCAGGTTGCGCCGGTGATGCCGCGCCTGGCGGTGCGCGGCGGCATCTCCGGCGAGGTGCGGGCCCAGGCTGTCATCGTCGATGGTCTGGTGCGCGAGGTGAAGATACTTTCCGGGCCGCCGATTTTTCACAATGCCGTGCGCAGCGCGATGCAGCAGTACCGCTGCGAGTCGAAGCCCTCGGCGGTGGTGGCGACGCAGACCTTTGTGTTCCAGTTCGAGTGAACGCCGACGGTTCGGCCGACGGCAGGCCACAATCCTGCGCCGCGGCGCCGATGTCCACAACGGCGGCTGCTTGGGCTAAAGTTCAGGCATCATGTACATGCCGCCTTATTTCAATGCCAAGGACCGGGCCCAGGCCGTCGACCTGATACATGCATATCCGCTGGGGACGTTGATCAGCAACGACGACGACGGTTTTCCGTTCCTGTCGCATCTGCCGATGCATCTCGAGCAACGCGGTGATCAGCTGGTGCTGCTCGCGCACTGTGCGAAGCCCAACCCGCATTGGCGTCATCTGCAACAGCGACCCAAAGCCCTGGTCAGTTTCATGGGGCCGAATGCCTACCTGTCGCCACGGGTGTATCCGGACCTGGCGCGGGTGCCGACCTGGAACTACCTCGCGGTGCAATGCACGGTGAAGGCGACCCTGGTGGAAGACGCGCTGGAGAAGGACCGCTTGCTGAAGAAACTCATCGGTGACCATGATCCGGCCTACATCCGGCAGTGGATCGGCCTGGGCGCCGAGTTCCAGCACAAGATGCTGGCCGGCATTGTGGCGTTCGAGCTGCAGGTGCTGGAGCTGCAATGCAAGATCAAGCTGAGCCAGAACCGGCCGGAATCGCATCAGAAACTGCGTGCCACCTATGCGGCCGGTAACGAGAACGAGCGTCTCCTGGGCCTGTGGATGGATCGACTCGGCATCGGACAGCCTGCGCCGGATGCACCCGATGCCTGAGCTCGTGCGCGACGACGACGCAGACTTCATGGCGCTGGCGCTGGCACAGGCCCGGGTTGCGCAGGCCGCGGGCGAGGTGCCGGTGGGCGCGGTCGTGGTGCACAAGGGCCAGGTGATCGCCACCGGCCACAATGCGCCGGTGGGTAGCCATGACCCGACTGCCCATGCGGAGATCGCCGCATTGCGTGCGGCGGCCCGGCATCTGGGCAATTACCGGCTTGACGGCTGCAGCCTGTTTGTCACGCTCGAGCCTTGCACCATGTGTGCCGGCGCGATGCTGCATGCGCGGCTGGCGCGCGTCGTCTACGGCGCGAAGGATCCGAAGACCGGCGCTGCCGGCTCGGTACTCGACGCCTTTGCCGACCCGCGCACCAACCACCAGACCATGGTGACCGGTGGGGTCATGGCTGCCGAGTGTGGCGCCTTGTTGCAGGACTTTTTTTCTGCCCGGCGCAAGGAGAGCCGCAAACACAACCAGCCTGTGCGCGAGGACGCATTGCGGACGCCGGACGCGCGTTTTGCCGACTTGCCGGATTACCCGTGGCCGCCGCATTACTGCAGCGATCTGCCGGCTCTTGGCGGCCTGCGCCTGCATTACCTGGATGAAGGTCCACGCGATGCGCCGCTGACCTGGTTGTGCCTGCACGGCAATCCGGCCTGGAGCTATCTTTACCGCAAGATGATTCCGGTCTTCCTGTCCGCCGGCCATCGGGTGGTCGCGCCCGACCTGCCGGGTTTCGGCAAGAGCGACAAACCCAAGAAGGAAGAGGCCCACAGCTTCAGCTGGCATCGCCAGGTGCTGCTGGAACTGGTCGAGCGGCTGGACCTGGAGAAGATCGTGCTGGTGGTACAGGACTGGGGCGGCCTGCTCGGCCTGACCTTGCCGATGGCGGCGCCGCAGCGTTACCACGGCCTGTTGGTCATGAACACCGTGCTGGCCACCGGCGACGTGCCATTGAGCCCGGGTTTCCTGGCCTGGCGCGAGATGTGCGCAAAAAATCCGCAGTTCGATATTGCACGGTTGTTCGCGCGCGGCAACCCACAGATGAGCGCGGCCGAATGTGCCGCCTACATGGCGCCTTTCCCCGACAGCGGCCATCGCGCGGCGACCCGCGCGTTTGCGCCGATGGTGCCGGAGTTCACCGACTCGGACGGCGCAGCGGTCTCGCGCCAGGCGCGTGATTTCTGGCGCGAGCAGTGGAGCGGCAAGACGCTGATGGCAATCGGCCAGCAGGACCCGGTGCTGGGATTGCCGGTGATGCAGGCCTTGCGCGCGCAGATCCGCAACTGCCCGGAGCCGATGGTGCTGGCGCAGGCCGGCCACTTTGTACAGGAGCATGGCGCGCCAATTGCACAACAGGCGCTGCGGGTTTTCGGCCACGGATAATGCAACGCTGTATATCCTGAGCCAAAGCATCGATGAGCCATATCTATATTTACTCTCCCTCCAGCGCGCAACGTGACAGGGCGGCCTTTCGCCGTGGTATCGAACGGCTCAAGGCGATGGGACACGAGGTGGAAGTCGACACCGACGCATTGGCGACCCACTTGCGGTTTGCCGGTGACGATGCCACCCGCCTGGCGGCCATTCACCGGGCAGCTGCCAGTGGCGCCGACCTGGCCATGCCGAGTCGGGGAGGTTATGGCCTCACGCGGATCCTGACGGGAATTCGTTATCCGGCGCTGGCCAAGGCGGTGGCGCGTGGCACCCGCTTCATCGGTTTCAGCGACTTCACCGCCTTGCAATGCGCCTTGTATGCGAAAACCGGCGCCGCCAGCTGGATGGGCCCGGTGGTCAACGACGATTTCGGGCGGCCGGACGTGGTCGACGACATCATGCAGGCCTGCCTGGAGGACCTGCTGTGCGAGCAGGGTGAAGGCGCCGGCTGGCAGTTGCCGAAACCGCCGGCGGTGAAGGCCGATGGCGGCGTCCAGCATGCGCTGCGCCCGATGCGACCGATCCGCAATGCGGTGTTGTGGGGCGGCAATCTGGCGGTGCTCAGCGCACTGGTCGGCACACCGTATTTGCCGCAGGTCGAAGGCGGCGTTCTGGTGCTGGAGGATGTGGCCGAACACCCATACCGCATCGAACGCATGTTGACCCAACTGCTGCTCGCCGGCGTGCTGGACCGGCAAAAGGCGATCGTGCTGGGCCAGTTCACGAACTACCAGTTGGCGCCGAACGACAAAGGTTTCAAGCTGCAGACCGTTGTCGAATGGTTGCGCGGCAAGGTCAAGGTGCCGGTGCTGACGAACTTGCCGCTCGGCCATGTACCGACCAAGGTGGTTTTGCCGTTCGGTTTGCCGGTCGACCTGATGGTCGACGGCCGGGATGCGCTGATCTACTGGGGTGGCCACCAGCACTGAAGAAACAAAAAAAGCTCGACCGCGCGGCGGCCGAAGAATACTGCCGTCAGGAGGGCTCGTGCCGAATTGTCAGATCGATCATCTTGCCGTCACCGCGCCGACCCTGGCCGCCGGTGTCGACTGGGTGCACCATGTGCTGGGTGTGGAGCCGCAAGGTGGTGGCGAACATGTCGCCATGGGCACCCACAATCGGTTGTTGCGCCTCGGCGATACGATGTACCTGGAGGTGATTGCGGTCGATCCGGCCGCGCTGGCGCCGGATCGCCCGCGCTGGTTCGGCCTGGACCTGCTCGACGCCGATGCCGCCCCACGCCTGCGGACCTGGATCGCCCGCACCGACAACATCGAACACGCAGCTGCAGCCGCTGGCGAGACCCTGGGGCGTGTCACGCCGATGGCGCGGGGTGACTTTCAGTGGCTGATCACGATTCCGGACGACGGCAAACCCCTGCTCGGCGGTGTGGCGCCGGCGTTGATCGAGTGGAAGAGTGAACCCCATCCGGCAAAGGGCCTGCCGGATCTCGGTTTGCGCCTGCGGGGTCTGGAGTTGTTTCACCCGCGGCCGCACCGGGTGATGGCCTTGTTGCAGGCGATTGGCGTGGAAGGTCCGATCCAGGTGCGCCGATCGCCGGCAGGCCAGGGCTCTTCGCTGACCGCGCATATCGATACGCCGCAGGGCTTGCGCAGCCTGTCGGTGGCCGGCTGACGGCCGGACCCGCTGTCGGACGCCGCCGTCCGGGGTGGCGGCCTGCGATCTGGACAAGGGTTGTCGGGTCGTACCCCAATGGCGGTGCGACCCGGTGCCCGAGCGCGTTTATTGCGGCTCGATCTTTGCGTCCTGGATCGCCTTGGCCCATTTGGCGGTTTCGACCTTGCCGCGCTGGGCCAATGACTCAGGCGTACCCGGCTCGACCGCAAAGCCGTTGGCAGAGAACTTCTCCTGGATGTCCTTGCTGCTGGCTGCGGCGTTGAAAGCCTGGTTGAGCTTGGTGATGATTTCCGGCGGGGTACCGGCTGGCACGTAGGCCGCAAAGTAGGCGATGAGTTCGTAGTCCTTCAGGCCCAGTGCTTCGTTGACGGTAGGCAGATCGGGAACCACCGGCGAGCGCTTGCTCGAGGTGACCGCCAGGCCGCGTACCTTGCCACCCTTGACCTGGGGCACCATCACGCCGAAGTCGGCGCTGAACATCATCACCTGGCCACCGATCAGGTCGGTCATTGCCGCCGGGCCGCTCTTGTAGGGCACGTTGGTCATGTCGATACCGGTCATGCTGGCCAGCACGGCGGAGGACACCAGTTGCGAGGTGCTGGCGCTGGCAAAGGTCACGTTGCCGGGTTTGGCCTTGGCCAGCTCGACGAATTCCTTCAGGGTCTTGACCGGCACATCGTTGTTGACGGCGATGATCAGCGGCACCGAGCCCATGTAGGCCACCGGCGCGAAGGCGGTGTCCTGGTCGTAGGGCAGCTTCTTCATCAGGCTCTTGAGCGCGGCGTTGGTGCTGTTGGTGCCGATCAGGATGGTGTAGCCGTCCGGCGCCGACTTGGCCGCGGCGTCAGCGCCCAGCATGCCGTTGACGCAGGGCTTGTTCTCGATAACGACCGGCTGGCCCAGCGTCTCGGAGATCTTGGCGGCAAAGGCGCGGCCGATCTGGTCGGTGGCGCTGCCGGTGGCAAAAGGCACGATCGCCTTGATTGGCTTGCTGGGATAGGCCTGTGCCATCGCCAGGGTGCTGGCCGAAGCCAGGGCAGCAAAGAGCGTGATGAACCGCGCAACAGGACGCATGTGAAAGTCTCCGATAAGAAATGGGCTCGAAACGAGTCGCGCGAGTTTAGGGCAGTTCGGGGGCGATCTCGATGTCCAGGACCGCTGCAGCAAGGGTTTTTCCATGCGCGTCCAGCGCCAGCGACCGGGTCACCCCGCCGCCCAAGGCGTCGTGCATGACGAAATGCACCGCGCCCAGTTGGGGCAGGGGGTAGCGCGTGACGGCGCCGTGCACGACACCTTGGAAGAACGCCTTGACGCGTTCGGCGCTCAGTGTGCGCTCGAGCAGCGGGTAATGCGCCGGGTCGCGCGCGATCACGCTCAGCGTCGCGCGGTTGCCCTTGTCGCCGGAGCGGGCCATTGCGATGTCTCGGATCTTCATGTCACGACTCCAGGATCTGGCAACGGGTCTGGATTACATCGCGCGGTATCAGCGCGGATGCGGCTGCCACCACTTCGCGCACCGACTGCGTGACACCACCGCCACCGGCGGGGCCGTTCAAGTACAAGGCTTCGACCTCCTGCGCTGCACGTTCCGCCTGCGCCCGGTTGGCGCAACGCAGCGCCAGCCGCAACCGCACCTCGTAGGGTTCGCGGTCCGCACCCAGTGTCGGGCCGTGCATGGCGTTGACGCCGATCAGTTCCAGCCGGTGTTCCTGCCCGGCCCAGCCCAGGCGCTGCAGCCGCGCTTCGAGCACCCGCAGCGCCAGTTCGCCGCGCGCGCGGGCGCCGGGGCCGGCATACGAAATCTGCCCCTCGCCGATGAAACCGTCGCGGTAACCCAATGTGGCCTTGAGCGTGGGTGGCCGTGGCCGGCCGCTCGCTCCCTGGACGCGTACACGGTCCTGACCCAGGGATGTGAAATCGACTTGCGAAAAATCAGCTACCACATCGGGTTGCAGGTAACGTTCGGGATCTTCCAGTTCGTACAGCAACTGGGCGGTGCATGTCAGTCGGTCGACCCGCCCGCCGGTACCGGCGAGCTTGGTGATCACGGCGTCGCCATCGGCGTCGACTTCGGCCAGCGGAAAACCGACCGAGGCCAGGTTCGGCACATCGACATAACCCGGGTCTGCTATGTAGCCGCCGCTGACCTGGGCGGCGCATTCGAGCAAATGGCCGATGACGATGCCCTGGCCCAGCCGTGGCCAGTCGGTGGCCGACCAACCGAAGTGGTGCATCAGCGGCGCCAGGAACAGCGCCGGGTCGGCGATGCGCCCGGCGATCACCACGTCCGCATTCTGTTGCAGGGCCGGCAGCAATGCGTCGGCGCCGAGGTAGGCGTTGGCGGAAATCAGCCGATCTGCCAGGTCGCCAGCGGTCTGGTCCGAGTCGATCAGCGCTGTGTGCGGGTTGGCACGCAGCCAGTCCAGCACATCGTCACCTTCGACGACCGCCACGCGCAAATTGGGCAACGCGAGTTCGCGCGCCACCTCGAGCACCGCATGGCCAGCCGCCATCGGGTTGGCCGCGCCCATGTTGGTCAGGATGGTGATGTGTTGTGCCTGGCAGGCCGGCAGGACCGCACGCATGCGTTCGCGCAGCAGCGGATCGTAACCCTGTGTCGGGTCAGC
>JBFJZP010000076.1:0-8910 GCA_041622095.1 Burkholderiaceae bacterium
GGGTGTGGCCGAGAACCCGTTGTTTGCCGTTGACTGCATGGTTGACATCCATGCCGATGCGTTTCACGATCATGCCGACGGCGCGAACAGCGTGAACTACGCGAAACCCAAGAAAGCAGAGACATGATTACCACCCGATTGACCGAGATGTTCGGCCTGTCGATACCCGTCATCCTGGCGCCGATGGCCGGTGTGTCGGGCGGTCTGCTTGCGGCCGCTGTCTCCAATGCCGGCGGCCTGGGCCTGGTCGGTGGTGGTTATGGCGACGCGCAGTGGCTGGACCGCGAGATCGCGCTGGCGCGGCAAGGCACCCACAAGGCTTGGGGCGTGGGACTGATCACCTGGGCGGTTTCGGCGGCCACGGTGGAACACGTGCTCTCCAGCGGGCCGGCCGCCATGATGTTGTCGTTCGGCGATCCGCGGCCATACGGGCGCCTGATCAACAGTGCCGGTTGCCGGCTGATCTGCCAGGTACAGGATACCGATGGTGCGATCCTGGCGAAGGAGGCGGGCGCCGACCTGATCGTCGCGCAGGGCACGGAAGCGGGCGGCCATGGTGGTGCGCGCGCCACGTTGCCGCTGGTGCCGGCGGTGGCGGATCTGGTTGCGCCGACGCCAGTGATCGCTGCCGGAGGAATTGCCGATGGCCGCGGCCTTGCCGCCGCCTTGATCCTGGGCGCCCACGGCGCCTTGATCGGCACCCGCTTCTATGCCTCCACCGAAGCGCTGGGTAGTGCCCGGGCGAAGCGGCGCATTGCCGGTTCGCGTGGCCTGAACACCGCCCGTACCCGTGTGTTCGACCTGGTCCGTGGCCTGGACTGGCCGGAACCGTATACCGGTCGGGCATTGAAGAACGACTTCAGCAACCGGTGGCACGGTCGGGAGCAGGCCTTGCAAGCGTCGCTTGCCGATGCGCAGGCTGCGTACCAGGCAGCAGTCGCTGCCGAGGACTGCACCACCGCCGTGGTCTGGGCCGGTGAGGTGGTGGACCTGATTGCGCGCGTCGAAGATGCGGCAACGATCGTTACGCGGCTGGGACAGGAGGCGGAGCTGCAACTGGAGTATGGGCGGCAATTGCTGCTTTGAAGCCCGGCGCAGGCAAGGTGCCGGCGCCGCTGCCGCGCTTCAGCCGGACTGCATCGTCGCAGTTTAGCCATGTTGCATCTGCTGCGGCGTGGGGTTCCCGATCTCGTCACCGATCATCCAGCGGTGGCCGAACGGGTCGATGACAACGCCGGTGCGCTCGCCGCAGAACTGGTCGGTGCAGGCCATCTCCAGCGTGGCGTCGGCATCGAGGGCCTTTTGCACGACGGCGTCGGCATTGCCGACATGCAGGTGCAGGCTCACCGGCGCAGGTTCGCCGGGTTGCGGGCCTGTCATGCCGTACTCCGCAAACTCGTCGCTGACCATCAAGGTCTTGCCATTGAAGTCGATTTCCATGTGGCCGACCCGGCCGGACGGTTCGCTCAGACGGAACAACTCGGTCGCACCAGAGGCCTCACGGTAGAAGGCCAGTGCCTGCTGGCTGTTGCGCACACGCAGGTAGGCATATATGTCGTGAATCATCATCGGTCTCCGGTCGGGTTCCAGTTCACTGGAAATCATCGGCTGCGGATTGGCTTGCGCGAAATCGGGTCTGGATAGACGCCGCCGTCGCGGGGCCGATCGGACTGGATGCGATGTTTCTTGATCGATGAAGGGTGCCAATGATCCCGGTATGGATAAAAAATGACCATTCAGTTCACAAGGAAAACCAATTGGTATAAATTTCACCTGCGCCACATTTTTGGTGCGAGCTGAAAATTCACATTCATTCCTGGAGATACACATGAAAAAGTCCCTCATCGCCGCCGTCATCGCTCTTGGCGCCGCTTTCTCGGTGCAGGCCAAGGACATCGTCGACACCGCCGTCGGAGCCGGAAACTTCAACACGCTGGCCACCGCGCTGAAAGCAGCCGGTCTGGTCGAGACCCTCAAAGGCAAGGGTCCGTTCACGGTGTTTGCGCCCACCGATGCGGCATTCGCCAAGATCCCGAAAGCGGATCTGGACGCCTTGCTCAAGGACAAGGCCAAGCTCACCGCCGTGCTGACCTACCATGTGGTGCCGGGCAAGGTCATGGCCGCCGACGTCAAGGCCGGCGGCGTCAAGACCGTGCAGGGTTCCAACCTGACCGTGTCTACTTCGATGGGTGTCATGGTCGACCAGGCCAAGGTTACCGCGACCGACATCGTCGCGGACAACGGCGTGATCCACGTCATCGACAGCGTGATCATGCCGAAGTAAGTGCTTTCGCGCGCAAGCGGGCGGCCGTACGGCTGCTCGCACACCTCGAACAACAGCCGGCGCCGACCGGCTGTTGTCTTTTGCACACGCCGGCCGGCTGGCTGACGCGGGGCCGTATGCTGCATCGCTGGAGCAGGGGGCTTGGGCCGACTGCGACGGGGGTTAACATCCGCCCATGTCCGCACCCCCGGCCCCAGCCGACCTTCCCGCCGGTGCCTCGCACGGCCTGCCATCGGATGCCCAGGGCATCCTGGAGCTGGCCGCGCGCTCGATGTTCCACCTGTTTTCCAGCATCAGCCAGGGCATGTTCCTGGTCGACTGGACCGGTCGCATCGTCTGGGTGAACGAGGGTTACCAGCGTTTTCTGCCGGCGCTGGGTTTTTCCTCGCTGGACCAGTTCATGGGCCATATGGTGGAAGACGTCATCCCCAATACCCAGATGCGCCGGGTCCTGGAGACCGGCGAGGCCTATCTGATCGACCTGCTGACAAACCGTGCCGGCACCTTCGTCGTCAGCCGCATTCCGTTGCGCGACGACCATGACGCGGTGATCGGCGCGATCGGCATCGTATTGTTCGACCATCCGGAGACGACACTGCAGCCGCTGATCAGCAAGTTTGCGCTGATGCAGCGCGACCTGGACGATGCGCGGCGCGAACTGGCGGCGCAGCGCCAAAGCCTGGACCATGCCAGAAGCGCTGGCAGCCGGCCGTCCAAGTACACCTTCACCAGTTTCATCGGCACCAGCGCGGCCGCGGTCGAGGTCAAGCGCCAGGCGCGCCGGGCCGCGCAGTCGAGCAGCCCGGTGCTGCTGCTGGGCGAGACCGGTACCGGCAAGGAACTGCTGGCGCATGCGATCCATGCGGCGTCCAGCCGCGCCGCCGGGCCGCTGGTCAGCGTCAATATCGCGGCGGTGCCCGACACCTTGCTCGAGGCCGAGTTCTTCGGCGTGGCCCCGGGCGCCTTCACCGGCGCCGATCGCCGGGGGCGCGACGGCAAGTTCAAGCTGGCCGATGGCGGCAGCCTGTTCCTGGACGAGATCGGTGACATGCCGCTGGCGCTGCAGGCCAAGCTGCTGCGAGCCTTGCAGGAGGGCGAAATCGAGCCGCTGGGTTCGAACCAGCTGGTGCCGTTCAATGTCCGGGTGATTGCGGCCACATCACGCGATCTCGCCGCTGGCATGCGCGAGGGCAGGTTCCGCGAAGACCTGTATTACCGGCTCAACGTGTTGCCGATCCGTGTGCCGCCACTGCGGGAGCGGCGCAGCGACATTCCGGCCCTGGTCGAGGCGCTGACCGACGATGTGGCGCTGCGTGGGGGGACCGCGCCGCCGGAGATCAGCAGTGAAGCCATTGAGTTGCTCTGTGCGCAGGATTGGCGCGGCAACATCCGCGAACTGCGCAATGTGCTCGAGCAGTGCGCCATGCGCAGCGATGCGATGCTGATCGATCGGGTATTGCTGCACAAGGTGTTGGCGGAGTCCGGCATTGATCTGCTGGCGCCGGCACCTGCGCCAGTGTCCCCCGGCGTGCTGACAACAGCTTCGGCGGCTGGCGCTTTGCCCCAATTGCTGCGGCCGATGGCGGTGCAGGTGGCGCAAGTCGAACACGACGCGATTGCGGCGGCCCTGATGGTCACGGGTGGCAACAAGCTGGCGGCTGCACGCTTGCTCGGCATTTCTCGGGCGACCTTGTACCAACGGCTGACGCCGGGTGCCTGATTTGCAGACAATTGTCTGGTATTCAGACAACCCAAGTGTCTGAGACTTGGCCATTGTTCGGCCGAAGCTTGAAAATTCCAAGCAAATCATGGTCTTGCGAGATGGCATGAATAGTGCTGTTTCACCTGTGTTCTGTTCGACAACAATCAGGAGACTTCTATGCATCGTCGTTCGCTCGTAGCCCTGGCCAGCCTGGCCGCCCTCACCGCCGCATCTCCTGTAGCCATGGCGCAGGACAAGGAAGTCCGGATCGCCCTGATCGCGAGCAAGACCGGTCCGCTGGAGGCGTATGCCAAGCAGACCATCGTCGGCTTCAACATGGGCCTGAACTACGCCACCGGCGGCACGATGATGGTGGGTGGCAAGAAGATCGTTGTGATCGAAAAGGACGACCAGGGCAAGCCCGACGTGGGCAAGAGCCTGCTGCAGGCAGCGTATGCCGATGACAAGGTCGACATCGCGGTCGGGCCGACCGCTTCGCCGGTTGCCTTGGCGATGTTGCCGGTGGCCGAGGAGTACAAGAAGATCCTGCTGGTCGAGCCGGCTGTGGCTGACTCCATCACCGGTGACAAATGGAACAAGTACATCTTCCGCACCGGTCGCAACAGTTCGCAGGACGCGGCCGCCAATGCGGTCGCGCTGGACGTGCCAGGCAACGTGATCGCCATCCTGGCCAACGACAATGCCTTCGGCCGCGACGGTGTGAAGGCCAGCAAGGAGTTCACCAAGAAGGCCAAGATCGTCCATGAGGAATACCTGCCGGTGGGAACCACCGATTTCACCGCAGGCCTGCAGCGCATCATCGACAAGCTCAAGGACCAGCCGGGCAACAAGTTCATCTCGGTGGCCTGGTCGGGCGCACCGACACCGTTCTCCAAGATTGCCGACCTGGAACTGGACAAGCGCTTCGGCATCAAGCTGGCCACCGGCGGCAACATCCTGCCGGCCATGGTCGCCTACAAGCAGTTCCCGGGCATGGAGGGTGCGCTGTATTACTACTTCGGCATTCCGAAGAACCCGGCCAACGAGGCGATGGTGGCCCAGCATTACAGCCAGTTCAAGACGCCGCCGGACTTCTTCACCGCCGGTGGTTTCTCGGCCGCGATGGCGGTGGTGACGGCGCTCAAGAAGACCAATGGCGACACCAACACCAACAAGCTGATCAGCACGATGGAAGGCATGAGCTTCGACACGCCCAAGGGCAAGATGACCTTCCGCAAGGAAGACCACCAGGCGATGCAGAGCATGTACCACTTCAAGATCAAGGCCGACCCCGCGTTTGCCTGGGGCGTGCCGGAACTGGTGCGCGAGATCAAGCCTGAAGACATGGAAATCCCGATCCGCAACAAGCGCTGATCGCCTTCTTCGCAGCAGCAGCAGCAGCAGCGGCAGACCGAACCACGCGCATAGATATGCGCGGAGGGTTCGTGTTGCCGCAAATCGGCCGACACACATGCTTCAAACCCAAGACCTGACGATCCGCTTTGGTGGCCACGTGGCCGTCAATGCCGTTACCTGCAGTTTTGAACCGGGTACGCTGACCGCCATCGTCGGACCGAACGGCGCTGGCAAGACCACGTATTTCAACCTGATCTCGGGGCAGCTCAAGGCGTCTGCGGGCAGCGTGCGCCTGAACGGGCGCGACCTCTCGGCACTGGGTGTTTCGGCGCGCACACGCGCCGGCCTGGGCCGCGCGTTCCAGTTGACCAACCTGTTTCCCAACCTGTCGGTGCGCGAGAACGTGCGCCTGGCGGTGCAGGCGACCCGGGCCGGCGGGCATCGGCGCGGCCTGAACCTGTGGAGCGTGTGGAGCGACCATGCGGATCTGCTGCGCCGCACCGACGAGATCCTGGCCACGGTGGCGATGGAGCAGCAACAGGACGCCATCGTCGCGGGCTTGCCACACGGCGACCAGCGCAAGCTGGAGGTGGCGCTGCTGATCGCTCTCGAGCCGCAGGTGTTCATGTTCGACGAACCCACCGCCGGCATGAGCGTGGATGAAGCGCCGGTGATCCTGGGCCTGATCCGTCTGCTCAAGAAGGACAAGCGCAAGACGATCCTGCTGGTGGAGCACAAGATGGACGTGGTGCGCGAACTGGCCGACCGCATCATCGTGTTGCACAACGGCGCCTTGGTCGCGGACGGCGACCCGGCGCAGGTGATCGCCTCCAAGGTGGTCCAGGAGGCTTACCTCGGGGTAAGCCACGACGACGCCTCGGCGCAAGATGACGCTCCCCCCCAACCCGGCCTTTCCCCTCGGGCGGGAAAGCGCAAGACATCATGAGCGAACCGATATTGACCATGTCGGGTGTGCACACGCACATCGGCCCCTATCACATCCTGCATGGCGTCGACCTGGTCGTGCCGCGGGGCGAAGTGACGCTGCTGCTCGGACGCAATGGTGCGGGCAAGACCACGACACTGCGGACCATCATGGGGCTGTGGCGCGCCTCCAGCGGCAAGCTGGAGTTTGCCGGCGATGACATCACCGCTTTGAGCACGCCGGAGATCGCAACGCGCAACATTGCCTACGTACCCGAGAACATGGGCATCTTTGCCGACCTGACGGTGCGCGAGAACATGCTGCTCGCGGCGCGCGGCGCCGCCCGCGAGAGCCAGATCGATCGCAAGCGCCTGGAATGGATCTTTGGCCTGTTCCCGCCGGTGCAGACGTTCTGGAACCATCCGGCCGGCAAGTTGTCCGGCGGCCAGAAGCAGATGCTGGCGGTGGCACGTGCCATCGTCGAGCCGCGCGAACTGCTGATCGTCGACGAGCCGAGCAAGGGCCTGGCGCCGGCCATCATCAACAACATGATCAGCGCCTTCGCCGAGCTCAAGGCCACCGGCGTGACCATCCTGCTGGTGGAGCAGAACATCCACTTTGCCCAGAAGCTGGGTGATTCCGTGGCGGTGATGGACAACGGAAAAGTGGTGCATGCCGGCAGCATGCAGGCACTGTCCGAAGACCCTGCGTTGCAGAAATCCTTGCTGGGGCTGGCATTATGAAAAAGACCGATTTCGACTGGATACCGCTGGCAATGGTGCCCTTGCTGGCCCTGCTCGTGTTTCCGATGATCGGCTCGGCCTCGACCTGGCTCACGCTGACCGCCGCCGGCGTGGCGATGGGGCTGATCATCTTCGTGATCGCCTCCGGCCTGACGCTGGTGTTCGGCCTGATGGACGTGCTGAACTTCGGCCATGGCGTCTTCATCGCGCTGGGGGCCTTTGTCGCCACCTCGGTACTCGGCTCGATGACCGACTGGACGCAATCGGAGCAGTTGTGGCGCAATCTGGTCGCGGTGCTGCCGGCCATGCTGATCGCGATGGCCGTGGCCGGTGCGGTCGGCCTGGCGTTCGAGCGTTTCATCGTGCGCCCGGTGTATGGCCAGCACCTCAAGCAGATCCTGATCACCATGGGCGGCATGATCATCGGCGAGGAACTGATCAAGGTGATCTGGGGACCGCAGCAGATTGCGCTGCCGCTGCCCGAGGCCTTGCGTGGCGCCATCCTGATCGGCGACGCGGCGATCGAGAAATACCGCTTGATGGCGATGCTGGTCGGACTGGTGGTTTTCGGCGCCCTGGCCTGGACCCTGAGCCGCACCAAGATCGGCCTGCTGATCCGCGCCGGTGTGCAGGATCGCGAGATGGTCGAGGCGCTGGGTTACCGGATCCGCCGCCTGTTCATCGGCGTGTTCGTCATGGGCAGCGCGCTGGCCGGGCTCGGCGGCGTGATGTGGGGCCTGTACCAGCAAAGTGTCACCCCGCAGATGGGTGCCCATGTCAACGTGCTGATCTTCATCGTCATCATCATCGGCGGCCTGGGCTCGACCGGTGGCGCGCTGATCGGCGCCTTGCTGGTGGGCCTGATGGCCAACTACACCGGCTACCTGGCACCCAAGGTGGCCTTGTTCTCCAACATCGCACTGATGGCGGCCATCCTGTTGTGGCGTCCTCAAGGCGTGTACCCGGTGGCCAACCGCTGACTGAGACAGGGGAGACACAGACCATGTTCGAACTGACTTCTGCCGCGCCGGTAGGCGCCCGCCACGATCGGAGGCCCGCATGTTAGAGCGACTATTGTCGAACGACCTGCCACGCAGCCGTGTGCTGGCATTTCTGCTGGTGGCGCTGCTGGTGGCGCTGGCATTCGCGCCGTTCATTTTTCCGGGGGTCAAGGCGCTCAACGTCGCGGCCAAGGTGCTGGTGTTCGTGGTGCTGGTCACCAGCTTCGACCTGCTGCTGGGCTACACCGGCATCGTCAGTTTTGCCCATACGATGTTTTTCGGCATCGGTGCCTATGGCATCGCGATCGCCAGCACGCGCATGGGGCCGGGCTGGGATGCCTTGCTGATCGGACTCGGCGCCGCGCTATGCCTGTCCTTCCTGCTGGCGCTGCTGATCGGCCTTTTCTCGCTGCGGGTGCGGGCGATCTTTTTCGCCATGATCACGCTGGCCGTCGCGTCCGCGTTCCTGACGCTGGCCTCGCAATTGTCCGAGTGGACCGGTGGCGAGGACGGGCTGACCTTCAAGGCACCGACGATCCTGCAACCGAGCCACGAGTTCTTCGAGCAGCCGTTCCTGGGGGTGTCGATCGATGGGCGCCTGCTGTCCTATTACCTGTTGTTTGTCGTGGCCCTGGTGGTGTTGCTCACCTTGCTGCGCATCGTCAATTCGCCTTTCGGCCGGGTGCTTCAGGCGATCCGCGAGAACGAGTTTCGCGCCGAGGCGATCGGTTACCGGGTGGTGGTCTACCGCACGATATCGAGCATCCTGTCGGCATTGTTCGCCTGCGTGGCCGGCGCGATGCTGGCGATCTGGCTGCGTTACAACGGGCCGGACACCTCGTTGTCGTTCGAGATCATGATGGACGTGTTGCTGATCGTCGTGATCGGCGGCATGGGCA
>JBFJZP010000077.1:0-8888 GCA_041622095.1 Burkholderiaceae bacterium
AGCGTGCGCCCGGTATCGCGCTTGGACAACTCCAGCGCGAGCTTGACGCGTTGCGCCTCGCCACCCGACAGCGTCGTCGCCGCCTGGCCGAGCTTGATGTAGGACAGGCCGACGTCGAGCAAGGTCTGCAGCTTGCGCGCAATCGTCGGCACGGTCTCGAAGAACTTGGCCGCCGCCTCGACGGTGAGGTCCAGCACCTGGGCGATGTTGCGGCCCTTGTACATCACCTCCAGCGTCTCGCGGTTGTAGCGCTGTCCGCGGCACACGTCGCACGGCACGTAGACGTCCGGCAGGAAGTGCATCTCCACCTTCTTGACGCCGTCACCCTGGCAGGCTTCGCAGCGGCCGCCGGCCACGTTGAAGCTGAACCGGCCCGGGCCGTAACCGCGTTCCTTCGCCATGTTCATCTCGGCCATCAACTCGCGGATGGCGGTGAACATGCCGGTATAGGTGGCCGGGTTGCTGCGTGGCGTGCGTCCTATCGGCGACTGGTCGACATTGATGACCTTGTCGAAATACTCGATGCCCTGGATGTCCTCGTGGGCTGCCGGCTCGACATGCGAGCGGTACAACTGGCGCGCCACCGCCGCATACAAGGTGTCGTTGACCAGCGTCGACTTGCCCGAACCCGACACACCGGTGACGCAGGTCAACAAACCGACCGGGAACGCCACGTCGACGTCGCGCAGGTTGTTGCCGCTGGCCTTGATCACGCGGATCGCCTGCAGCTCGCCCTGGTTCGCCAGGTGTTCGGCCTGGCGTTCGGCCCAGGCCACCGCAGCCGCACTCGGCCGTCCCTTGGCCGGTCGCGGCTCCACCGCCTCGACGGTGGGCAACCATGGCGTACGCCGGCGCGGCACCTCGATCCGCAACACCTGGGCCAGGTACTGGCCGGTCAGCGACTCGCTGCTGGCGCGGATGTCGTCGAATGTGCCCTGCGCCACCACCCGGCCGCCATGGATGCCGGCGCCCAGCCCCATGTCGATCACATGGTCGGCGGCGCGCATCATGTCCTCGTCGTGTTCGACCACCAGCACGCTGTTGCCGATGTCGCGCAAATGCTTGAGCGTGTCGATCAGCCGGTCGTTGTCGCGCTGGTGCAGTCCGATGCTGGGCTCGTCGAGCACATACATCACGCCGGTCAGGCCGGAACCGATCTGCGACGCCAGCCGGATGCGCTGCGACTCGCCACCGCTGAGTGTCTCGGCGCTGCGATCCAGGCTGAGATAGTTCAGCCCGACGTCGTTGAGAAACTTCAGCCGCAAACCGATCTCGCGCACCACCTTGGCGGCGATCTCGCCCTTGGCGCCGTGCATCTCCAGCGTCGCGAAATAATGCAGGCATTCGCGCAAGGTGCTGTGGCTGACCTGGTAGATCGCCCGCGCCTGCGTGCCCTCACCGATCTTCACATGGCGCGCCTCGCGGCGCAGCCGGGTGCCCTGGCATTCGACACAGGGCTGGGTGCTGCGGTAACGTGCCAGGTCCTCGCGCACCACGACCGAGTCGGTCTCGCGGTAACGCCGGCCCATGTTCGGTATCACCCCTTCGAACGGGTGTTTGCGCGTGACCTTCTTGCCCTGCTGCGCGCCGGACTCCATCATGTAGCTGAACTTGATCTCCTCCTCGCCGGAGCCGAACAAGACCGCCTGGCGGGTGGCCTGCGGCAGGTCCTCGAAGGCCGCGTCGATATCGAACTGGTAATGTTTCGCCAGGCTCTCGAGCATCGCGAAGTAATACGCGTTGCGCCGGTCCCAGCCCTTGATCGCACCGCTGGCCAGGCTCAGCGACGGAAACGCCACCACCCGGGCCGGGTCGAAGAACTCCATCGTGCCGATACCGTCGCAGGATGGGCAGGCGCCCATCGGCGAGTTGAACGAGAACAGCCGGGGTTCGAGCTCGGCGATCGAATAACTGCACACCGGGCAGGCGAAACGCGCGTTGAAATAGTGCTCGCCATGCCGATGCGCCGGGTCTTCGGCTGCCATTGGCGCGTCCATGTCGACCACCAGCGCCCGGCCGTCGGCCAGCGCCAGCGCCGCCTCGAAGCTCTCGGCCAGGCGCTGGCGCAACTGGTCGCGTGCGGCGGCGTCGTCCGCGCCCCGCACCTTGATGCGGTCGATGACGACGTCGATATTGTGTTTCTCGGTCTTCTTCAGCTTGGGCAGCTTTTCCACCTCGAAGGCCTCGCCACCGATGCGAAAACGCACATAACCCTTGGCCTGCAGCTCGGCGAACAACTCGACGAATTCACCCTTGCGCTCGCGCACCACCGGTGCCAGCACCATCAAGCGGGTGCCTTCGGGCATGGCCAGCACCGCATCGACCATCTGGCTGACGGTCTGCGATTGCAGCGGCAGGTCGTGATCCGGGCAATACGGCGTGCCGGCCCGGGCATACAGCAGGCGCAGATAGTCGTGGATCTCGGTCACTGTCCCGACGGTCGAGCGCGGGTTGTGGCTGGTGGCCTTTTGCTCGATCGAGATCGCCGGGCTCAGGCCCTCGATCATGTCGACGTCGGGCTTGTCCATCAGTTGCAGGAACTGGCGGGCATAGGTCGACAAGCTCTCCACATAGCGTCGCTGGCCCTCGGCATACAAGGTGTCGAATGCCAGGCTGGACTTGCCCGAGCCGCTCAGGCCGGTGATCACCACCAACTGGTTGCGCGGAATGTCGAGGTCGATGTTCTTCAGGTTGTGGGTGCGGGCACCCCGGATGCTGATCAGACGCCCGTTGGCGGGATGGGAATCGTGGGATGGATGGCGGTCGGCAGGAGACATAAGGCGGGGCAAGGGCGGGGGCCGGCAGCCAGTCCGGACGGTGGAGCCCGCCCGGCCCGCGCCGAAAACAACCCGCCATGATAGGCGCTTGGCGCGACACACGCACCTGCCCGCCCACGCGTCAAAACGCCATACACTCGAACACCCATGCATTCACCCACACGGCAACAGCCGTTACCCAAGGAAGCGGTGCTGCAACTGGCCCCGTTCGAAGGCCTGCGCCGCGAGCAGGTGCATCTGCCCAGCTCGGATGCGGAACGGGTACAGGCCCGCGCCGCCCTGCTGGACAACCCGTTCCTCGGATTCGACACCGAGGTCAAGCCGACCTTCAAGGCCGGCGAGCCCCTGCGCGGACCGGATGTAGTGCAGTTCGCCACCGGCACTGCGGCCTATGTGTTCCAGATGCACGACGCGGACAACACCGAGCTGGTCCGCGAGGTGCTGGCTGCGCGCCAGGTCGTCAAGGCCGGGTTCGATCTGCGCAGCGACCAGAAGCAGTTGCGGCATCGGCTGGGCACTTATGCCCAGCCACTGCTCGACCTGGACTTCGTGTTCAGCGGCCGCGGCTACCCGCGTTCGATCGGCGTCAAGGCGGCGATCGCGCTGCTGTTCAACCGCCGGCTGCTCAAGTCCAAGCGCGTGACCACGTCGAACTGGGCCAACCCGACGCTGGAAACCCGCCAGATCCTGTACGCCGCCAACGACGCGTACGCGGCCTGGGCGGTGCTCGACGCACTGGGCCTGCCCATGCAGGATTTGCCGGTGTGGACCGGCGACACCCCCTGAAGCTGCCAAGGCTGGCGCTGCAGCCTGGCCAGTGCTGCGGGGCGGCGGTCGTCACTGCCGCACACACTGCATCAAGGTGCTGCCGCGCGTCGCCTCGAGTGGCTCGGTGACGGCGCAGGCCATCACACCACAGATGCACTGCGAGATGCGCTGGCCCATGCCGGGTATGGTGACCGCCGGGCTGCATTGGCAAGCCGGCGCCGACATCGGCCCCAGGGCTTGCACCTGCGCCTGCGCCGGGTTGCCGCGCAAGCTCAGCAGCAGCGCCACGGCCACGGTGGGCACGGCCAGTGCGAGAACCATGCGCAGTCGACGGGATTTCGGATTGGTGGACATCGGTTTTCTCCCTTGCACAATCGACCGGCAGACAGGGCCGGCCACTGCCACGCTACCATGATCGCGCCGGCCGTGCCCGGATCACATGGTGCCAATGCCAAAATGCGCCATGCCCGAGACCATTGATCCCTCCAGCCGCGCGCTGGCCGTGACCACCGTACTCGACCAGTCACAGGAAAGCCACATCGACCAGTTGCACCGCGCGGCAATCGGTCCGATCAACGCAGCGTATTACCTGCCGATCCTGTCCCGTTTCGAAACCTATGACCGGGGCAGCCCGAGCTGGAACTGGGCCGCCAGCCTGTGTACGCTGAACTGGATGCTGTTTCGCGGCCTGTGGACGCCGGCACTGGCCTACCTCGGCGGCCTGTTGCTGGCGGTGTTCGCGGTGTTCGCATGGACCCGGCTGGCCGCGCCGATGGCGCAGTCGCTCGAGTGGGGGCTGTGGGCCGGCTTGGCGACACTGGCCTGGCTGGTGCCGGGATTTTTCGGCAATAGCTGGCTGTTCGGTCACTACCGGCTGCGCCTGGCTCGCGCATTGAACGCGACCCCCACGCTGGCCGCAGCCTGCCAGCTGCTGGCACGGCAGGCCAGTTCGCACCGGCGGCTGGCGCTGCTGGTGGTGCTCAACGCGATGCTGGTGACGGTACTGCTGGGCGCCTGGTTCTGGCCGCGCACACCATCGCAGGTTTCCGCGCGGGTCGACCAGGGCACGGTGGCAGGCCTGGCCGAGCCGGCGCGCAGCGCCGCGTCGGCGGCGGATACGCCGCTCGCAACCGGTAGCACCAGCGCGCCGGAGCCAGCCGCGTCGGAGCCGGGCAGCGCGGGCATACCGGCAGACACGGCCGGCGCGCAAGGCACCAACGCCGCAACCACATCGACAGATGGCGCGCAGGCGGCCGATCCGGCGACATCGGATGCGGCTACCGCATCGGCTGGCGCAGCCTCCACCACAGAACCGGCACCGCTCGCGCCAACCATGGCTACCGCCGCGACAGCACCCGCAGAACCGGCCTCCGGCGCAGCGCCCGCGCTTGCGCCGGCCTTGTCGCACGCTGCGGCCGATGCCGCGATACGGCATGCGGCCATTGCCGCGCGTGCACGCAAGGCGCATCGGGAGCCTCGGCCGGCGCCCCGGGCTGCAGTGGCCGAGGCCACGACGCCGGTGGACACGAAGCCCGCACCGAAGGCGCAAGACCACATGGCGCAGGCCGCGAATGGACGTTTCCTGGTCAATGTCGGGCTGTTTGCGCAGGACGACAACGCGCGACGCGCCTTCGAGCGGCTGGTCCAAGCCGGGTTGCCGGTGACGACGCAGGAACTGCAGACTGGCAAGGGCAAACGTACCCGGGTCCGGGTCGGGCCCTATGCCACCCGGGCGCAGGCGGATGCGGCGGCTGTGAAGATTCGCGCCCTGCAGCTCGACGCGGTGGTGATCCGCCCCTGAGCGGCCAGTCGTCAGCCCGGCGGTACCGGCGCGCGGCTCGACTCCAGCAGCCAGGCCTGGAACAAGGCGACCACCGCACTATGGGCCGGCTCGCGCAACCCGGGCTCGCGCGGCTCGACAAACCAGTACCCATGGCTGGCGGTCAGCTCGTGCGGGTCGATGCGGCGCAGCCGCTGGTCGGCCAGCTCACGCTCGACCATCGGCGCGTCGACCACCGCGACACCGGCACCTGACACCGCGGCATTGATCGCCTGGTCCATGGTCGAGAACGCGATGCCGGGACGTGCGTCGATATGCCGGATACCCAGCGAGGCAAACCAGTTCTCCCACAGCGGCAGGCGCCGGTTGCCGCTGGCGAGCACATGCAGCAGCGTGCATTTGTCGAGCGCCGGCGCCAGGCCGTCCTGCCACAACTCCGGGCTGGCGACCGCGACATACTGCTCCTGGCGCAACAGCCGGCAGTCCCCCTTGGACCAGGGCTGGTCGAGAAACAGCACCAGGCAGTCGTAGGCCTGTGCCTCGCGCTGGTTGTGCACCGCATTGGTGGTGATCGTCAGGTCGATATCCGGATGCCGGCCATGGAAGGCGCGCAGGCGCGGCGCCAGCCAGCGCGAAGCGAAGGTCTCCGGCACGTTGACCGAAATGCGCTGGCGCGCGCCCAGATGCCCGATCTGCTCGACCGCATCATGGATGGTGCCGAAAGCGGCGTCCAGGCTTTGCGCCAGCAGGCTGCCGGCCGGCGTCAGCGTCAGCCCCTGGTAATGGCGAACGAACACCGGCTTGCCGAGCCAGTCCTCCAGTATCCTGATCTGGCGGCTGATTGCCCCCTGCGTCACATGCAGGGACTCGCCGGCACGGGTGAAGCTGCCGGTGCGCACCGCCGCATCGAAGGCGCGCAACGCGGTCAGCGGGGGCAGGCGCTTCATCGTGCCACAGGCAGAAGAGGCCGGAGCCGGGGCCGTGCTCAGGGCACGACGTTGTCGATCATCAGCACGAGTTTGCCGGCGCCGACGTCGACCGGTCCGATCTGGCCCATCAGGTCGCCGGTGCGCGCCTGGGCATCGCCGGTGGGCGAGATGCGTGCGCCGACGATCACCTGCTTGACCCCGGAGATGCGGAACTGCGGCGACATCGCGCTGCTGTCGTCGAGCGTGAACGTCATTGGCAACTCGCCGGCCGACGCCCGGATGATGGCCAGCGGCATACGCGGGCCGTCGACCGCACGCGCAAAAATGAACAAGGTGTCGCCCGGCCGGATGCGTTTGGCCAGCACCGGCGTCACTTGCACCTCGCCACTGACCTGGCCGGCACCGGCAACGCCGGGTTTCTTGTTGCCGTTGTTGCCGGTCGTGCCGGCGCCAGCCTGGTGCTGCGCCTTGTCGGTGGTCGGGCTCTCGACAGGCGCCACCTGGCCGGCCTGCGCCGCCGCCGCGCGGGCCTGCTGCAGACTGTTCTCCAGTCCGGCGGCAAAGTCGCTGCCGGGTGGCGCCATCGGCAGGGCCTGGCTCCAGTAGTTGATCGCGCCGGCATAATCGCGCCGCTCGAAAGCCCAGCTGCCGGCCATCGTCAAGGCCTTGAGATTGCGCGGATCGAGTTGCAGCGCGCGCATGACCAGCCGGCCCGGTTCACCCTCGACGCTCTGGTTCTGCAGCATCGCCAGCACGTCCGCATGGTCGGCCAGCAGTTGAGCGTTGTCCGGCGCCAGTGCCCGGGCACGGGCGAAGGCCTTGCTGGCTTCCGGGAAGCGTTGCAGCACCGCATAGGAATTGGCCAGCATGGTCCAGCCTTGCAGATCACCCTCTTGTGGCGTGGTCTGGCTCTCGAGGCGTTGCGCCAGCCGCTCGACCATCGCCTCGACCTGCGGCAGCGTGACCTCGTCCTGGGGTGCGGCGGCAACCACCGGGTCGGCCGCTTGCGGTTGACCCAGCGATGCGTACAGCAACACCGCAAATACCGGTATCACCAGGCCCATCACCACCGCCGTGGCGGTGGCGCGGCGCGGTGCGGCCGCCATCTGCTCGCCGGTGGGGTCCTCGTCCAGCACCCGCCGCTCGATGTCGGTGCGTGATTGCCGGTACTGCTCGGCGTCGACCGTGCCAGCCGCATGATCGGCCTCCAGCGTGGCCAGTTGCTCGCGCAGCACCTGCAGGTTGACGCGCCGGGCATCGACCGCCGCGCCAGCAGAGCGCGCTGCAGATTTTCCGCGCAGCAGCGGCGGCAACACCATTGCCAATGCCAGGCCGATCAAGGCCACCATCCCTACCAGAAACATGCTCATGCGAAAACGCCAGGGCGCCCCGAAAAATTGATCTTCCCCAGCCAATGCCGCCGGCACATAGCACGGTGCATGGCGCTCATGCCGGGCCGGTCCCGTCGTCGAGCAAGGCGCGTGCCCGCTTTTGCTGCTCCTGGCTCCACTCCTGCGCCATCACCGCGCGGCGCCGGCGCCGGATGTTCAGCCCCATCAACACGGCGGCGACCACCAGCAACACGAACGGCCCGAGCCACAGCAGGATCGTGGTCGCCTTCAGCGGCGGCCGGTACAACACGAAATCGCCGTAACGCGCGACCATGAAGTCGAGGATCTGCTGCTGCGACTCGCCGGCCTGCAGCTTGATCCGGATCTGCTTGCGCAGATCGACCGCCAGGTCGGCTTGCGAGGCCGCGATGGTCTCGTTCTGGCAGACCAGGCAACGCAACTCCTCGGCAATCTCCAGCACCTGGGCCTCGAGCACCGGGTCGTCGGACATCGGCACCGCCTCCTTGGCACTGGCACCCAGCGCCGCCAGTGCCAGCATGCAGGCCAGCACCGGCGCGAGCAGACAATGCCAGCGGCTCAGGACACCCGCCTCAGGCACCGAGTTTCCTGACCAATGGAATGATGTTGTCACGTAATACCTCTGGGGTGACAGGGCCGATCTGCTTGAAGCGGATCACCCCTTCCTTGTCGATGACGAAGGTCTCGGGCACGCCGTAGACACCAAAATCGATGCCCACCAGTCCCTCGGTGTCGGACAAGGAACGGGTGTACGGATCGCCGAAACGGTTCAGCCAGCCGATCGCGTCGTCGCGTTTGTCCTTGTAGTTCAGGCCGTACATCGGCACGATGCCCATCTTCGAGAACTCCACCAGCAGCGGATGCTCGACCCGGCAGGCGACGCACCAGGAGGCCCAGACATTGAGGATCCAGACCTTGCCGCGCAGGTCCTGCGCGGTCAAGCTCTGCTCCGGTGCATCGAGCAGCGGCAGGCTGAAGGCCGGGGCCGGCTTGTCGATCAGCGGAGACGGCACCTCGCGCGGGTTCAGGCGCAGGCCGACCGCCAGGAAGCCGACCATCACCAGGAACAGCACCAGCGGAATCAGGAACTTCTTCATGAGCCCACCTTCTGCGCGCCGGCCACCACGGCAGCGGCCGACGGCAGCGCGGCATCATCGGCCACAGGGGCCCGGCGCTGCACCCGCACCTTGCGGTAACGCCGGTCCATCACCGCCAGCAGGCCACCGAGCGCCATCAGGACGCAACCGATCCAGATCCAGTTGAC
>JBFJZP010000078.1:0-8826 GCA_041622095.1 Burkholderiaceae bacterium
GGCGCGCGGCGAACGGTTTGCTCGATGCGCGGCATGCCGTGCATTGCCACGCGTGCCGCCGGTACCCCCATAACTGACAGGAGATACACCATGCAAGTCTTGCTCAATACCGATCCGCATACCGATGGCCGGGTGCAGATGGCACACCACCTGGAGACGGTGGTGCATGACGCGCTGGACCGGTTCCGGGAACATGTCACCCGGGTCGAGGCCCATATCGCCGACACCCATGTGGCGGCCCGCACCGACGGCGACCGCGTGCGCTGCACACTCGAGGCGCGCCTGGCAGGTATGGATCCGGTCGTCGTCAAGGACCAGGCCGGGACCGCCCATCAGGCGATCGATGGTGCACTGGGCAAGCTCAAGCGGGCGCTGGCGACCCGCCTCGAGCGCCACGAGGCCCGGCGCCACACTGCGCTCGAGCCGACCGCTCCCGAGCCGCCACCTGCCGGCTGACTTGCTGCGATGCGGCAGGCGCACCGCCTGCCGTCTGTTTGCCGCGGCCCAGGTGCGTGCGGCCGCCGGGCCGACCGGCATCGGCGTCAGCTTGCGTAGCGGTTTGTTGCCGGTCGGCCACAAGACCTCGACGCAGCCAGCTTCGCTGGAGATGGTCACAATCGAGCGCTGATGCAAGAGGGTGTGACGGTCACGCCCGGCGTGGCAGTTGGCCACGGTTTCCCCCACTGATTGGTTGACGTCCCGAAGTTTCCCGCATGCGCCGAACTGCCGAATTGTCCGCCCCCGCGGTTGTCGCCCCGAGTACCGAAGCGGGTGCGCCCAAACGTTCCGACTGGTCCACGCTGGGCCGCCTGTTGCCGTATCTGTGGCAGTACAAGTGGCGGGTGGTGATCGCGCTGACCTTCATGGTCGGCGCCAAGATGGCGAACGTCGGCGTGCCGCTGCTGCTCAAGGAACTGGTCGACGGCCTGAGTCCGAACGGCGGGCGCAACCTGGCGCAGGCCAGCGGCAACGAGGTGCTGCAGGCGGTGCTGGTGGTGCCGGTGGCGCTGCTGTTCGGCTACGGCCTGTTGCGCCTGTCGACGACGCTGTTCACCGAGTTGCGCGAACTGGTGTTTGCCAAGGCGACCGAAGGGGCGGCACGTTCGATTTCGCTGCAGGTGTTCCGCCACCTGCATGCGCTGAGCCTGCGTTTTCACCTCGATCGCCAGACCGGCGGCATGACGCGCGACATCGAACGCGGCACCCGCGGCGTGCATTCGCTGATCTCGTATTCGCTGTACAGCATCGGCCCGACGCTGATCGAGGTGACGCTGGTGCTCACGCTGCTGGCGGTGAAATTCGACATCTGGTTTGCCTGGATCACCATCATTGCGCTGGTGGTCTACATCCTCTTCACCGTGACGGTGACCCAGTGGCGCACCCAGTTCCGGCGCCAGATGAACGAGCTCGATTCGCATGCGCACAGCCGCGCGATCGACTCCTTGCTCAACTACGAGACGGTCAAGTACTTCAACAACGAGGAGTTCGAGGCCGGCCGCTATGACGAGAGCCTGGAGCGTTATCGCAAGGCGGCGATCAAGAGCCAGAGCACGCTGAGCCTGCTCAACACCGGCCAGCAACTGATCATCGCCGCCTCGCTGGTGGCGATGTTGTACCGGGCCACGCAGGGCGTGGTCGATGGACGCATGACGCTGGGCGACCTGGTCATGGTCAACGCATTCATGATCCAGCTCTACATCCCGCTTGGATTCCTGGGCACCTTGTACCGCGAGATCAAGCAGAGCCTGACCGACCTGGACAAGATGTTCCGGCTGATGGAGCAGGAGCGCGAGATTGCCGACCCGCCGGATGCGCCGCCGCTGGCGCTCGACGGCGAGCCGACGATCCGCTTCGAGCATGTGGACTTTGCCTATGACGGCGGCAAGACGGCGGCGGGCAGTGCCGGCGCAGCCCGCAGCATCCTGCACGACATCAGCTTCGAGATTCCGGCCGGCAAGACGGTGGCAGTGGTCGGCCCGTCCGGTGCCGGCAAGTCGACGCTGGCGCGTCTGCTGTACCGCTTCTACGACGTGCAGGGCGGGCGCATCACGATCGCCGACCAGGACATCCGCGCCGTGACCCAGGCCAGCGTGCGCAAGGCGATCGGCATCGTGCCGCAGGACACGGTGTTGTTCAACGACACGATTGCCTACAACATTGCTTATGGTGCGCCGGGCGCGAGCCAGGCCCAGGTGGAGCAGGCGGCGCGGGCCGCGCGTATCCACGACTTCATCGCCAGCACGCCGGCGGGTTATGGAGCCATGGTCGGCGAGCGCGGGTTGAAACTCTCCGGTGGCGAGAAGCAGCGTGTGGCGATTGCCCGCACCTTGCTGAAGAACCCGCCGGTGCTGATCTTCGACGAGGCCACCAGTGCGCTGGATTCCGCCAACGAGCGCGCGATCCAGGCAGAACTGCGGACCGTTGCGCGCGGCAAGACCACGCTGGTGATCGCACACCGCCTGTCGACCGTCGTCGACGCCCACGAGATCCTGGTCATGGATGGCGGGCGCATTGTCGAGCGCGGCGCCCATGCGCAACTGCTGGCCGCCAAAGGCCGTTATGCCCAGATGTGGGCGATGCAGCAGTCTTCGGAGACCGAGAAGCCTGGATGATCGGGGCTCGTTGCGCCGGGGCGGCCTTCCGGTGCCTTGATATTGGCTGGCCTTCCAGACCGGCCCGCTGTACACCGGCAACCCGTTGTTTCTGGCGCCATCGGTGGCGTGTTACCGCTGGCGCGATAGCCGGCCGGTTTGACGAAGGCTCGGACAGGTCCGCGGCCTGGGCTGGCCGCAACAGGCGCAGTATGGCGCACGGGCTCACCACGAGCGACGGCGCCCCGAGCAGAGCGCGCTGGACCTCATCGGCTTGATCGGGCCGCCAAAGCAGCGTGTTAAGGTGGACCGCGGCCGACAATTCGGTCTGGCGCGGCACTAGGAGGAATTTGCATACACGAATCACAACATTGCAGGCTGATCCAGCAAAAAAAAGCGGTGGCAGTGTGTTCGCAATGTACGAGAGTCAAGAACTGGCCATGGCGGCCGCTGATCAGGTTCGTCAGCGTGCCACGTGGGCAGTGATTCGGATCCCGGTGCCCACTGTTCGATCCCGGACGCTGCCAGTACAAGATACTGGCGCCGTTCAACGCCGAGCTATGAGCAAAGGTGGTTGCCGCGAAGCAGTCGCTCGCGCGGCGAACGCCGGATGCACGATATGGCGGCACGAGATCGTCGACTACCCATCAACTCGCCGAGTCAGCCGTGCCGGTCTGACTCACACCAATCGGCCTCCCCGACTCCCGGGGCGGTTCAGCAAAAGCCAGTAGTGGCTGACACCGGAAAAAAAGAATGAAATATTCTCTGATTGTGCGAGCCTTGGCGATGCTGGGGCTGGTCGCCTGCAGCGCTGCTCATGCCGCGGCACCGCTGCCTCGCCTGAACATCGACACGGGCCAGACCACGGTGTCTGGCCTGTCGTCTGGCGGGTTCATGGCCAACCAACTGGGCTATGCGTTTTCTAGCACGTTCAAGGGTGTGGGCGTGTTTGCCGGCGGCCCCTATATGTGTGCCGGCCACAGCCCGTACATGGCTTGCATGTTCAACGCCAGCATCAGCGACGGCATGCTGACCACGATGCAGAGCGACATCAACAACTGGAGCCGTACCGCCATCGACGACAAGGCGGACGTATCGGCGCAGAAGGTTTTCCTCTTTGTGGGCACCGACGACGTCATCGCAGGTTCCAAGCCCATGAACGCGCTGGAAGCTCAGTATTCCAACAACGGTGTCCCCCCGTCCAACCTGCAGTACGTCAAGCGCAGCGGCACCGCGCACACCTTCCCCACCGACTTTGACAGCAGCGGCAACAACGCCTGCGGCGACGCCGTCAGTCCCTACATCAGCAACTGCGGCTACGACGGTGCAAAGGCGGTGCTCAGCCAGTTCTACGGCACGCTCAAGGCACGCAACGAAGCACCGGCGGCCACCAATTACAGAGAGTTCGACCAGACCGCGTTCAGCACCAACCCCGGCCTGGCGGACACAGGTTGGGTCTATGTGCCGGCCGACTGCGCCGCGGGCGCGCCCTGCCGCATTCATGTGGCACTGCACGGCTGCCAGCAGACCTATGCCACGATCGGAGACAAGTTCATCAAGAACACCGGCTATGCGCGCTGGGCCGATACCAACAGCATCGTGCTGCTGTTCCCGCAAGCCAGCGTCGACAAGAAGAGCCGCAGCACCTCAGCCAGCGGACGCCTGGCCAACCCCAACGGCTGCTGGGACTGGATCGGCTGGTACGGCAGCAACTTTGCACAGCGCGCGGGCCCCCAGGTCGCGGCAATCAAGGCGATGGTCGACCAGTTGGCATCGGGCCAGGGCGGCGGCGAGACACTGCCTGCTCCAACGGGGGTGGTGATATTAGGCGCTACTTCCAGCAGCATGGTCATCAGCTGGCAGGCCGTGGCTGGTGGGGTCGCGTACAACGTCTATCGCAACGGCAGCATCGTCAATGGCGAGGCGGTAACGTCCACCGCCTACACCGACAGCGGCCTGGCCGCCGCCACCACCTATGCCTGGTCTGTGGCTGCGCTCGACTCGGCAGGCACCCAGGGCGCGGTGTCGCCCTCGGTATCGGGCACGACGGCCTGGTCATCGCCACGACCGAGAAGCCGTCAGTGATCCGCTGATCAATGAGTCTTGCGGCGTTGGATGACTGCCGGATGTGATCAGGGGACGTCAATTCGATCGTCGGCCATTGGCGGTTGCGGATCTTTCATAGGCGAGAGCGAAGGACTGCTCAGGGCGATCACCGGCCTACACGAAAAGCGGCTGACTGGCGTCACAAGTGATGCGATCGGTTTGCCTGGAAGCGGATATTGGCCACCGACTCCTTGCGCTGCGCACCTGTCTCAAACTTTCCCGCCACCAATGTCAGCAATATGGAAGGCACGCAGCGAACTGATCGGCAGCTAGAAGGAGCCGCGACATGGAGATTCTTTCTGCTGCCCGAAAGCTTACACCCACGCGCACCCGCTCCTGGTCGACAGCTGTCGGTCGCAGACTTCGGGTCCCCAAGCTACCCGCCATCGAAGGCACCCACGCGACCGCGCGTCGGCTTCGATCAGACGCGCTCGAGCACCACCGCGATACCTTGCCCGACCCCGATGCACATCGTGCACAACGCATAACGCCCGCCAGTCTTCATCAACTGGTTGACGGCAGTCGTCGCCAGCCGGGCGCCCGACGCGCCCAATGGATGGCCGAGTGCGATTGCGCCGCCGTTCGGGTTGACGCGCGGATCGGTGTCCGGCACGCCCAGCGCGCGCAGTACCGCCAGGCCCTGGGCAGCGAAGGCCTCGTTGAGTTCGATCACATCCATTTGCGCGATCGTCAGGCCGGTCAGCGCCAGCACCTTCTGGCTGGCCGGCGCCGGTCCCATGCCCATGATGCGCGGTGCAACACCGGCGGTAGCCATGCCCACGACACGGGCGCGCGGTGTCAGGCCATGTTTTGCCGCGCCGGCCGCGTCGGCCAGCAGCAGGGCGCAGGCGCCGTCGTTGACGCCGCTGGCATTGCCGGCGGTCACGGTGCCGTCGGGGCGCACCACGCCCTTGAGCTTGGCCAGCGACTCGAGCGAGGTCGCGCGCGGGTGTTCGTCCGTGTCGACGATGACCGGGTCGCCCTTCTTCTGCGCCACGCTGACCGGCGTGATCTCGGCATCGAAATACCCGGCCTTCTGCGCCGCCACCGCCTTCATCTGGCTGGCCAGCGCCATCGCATCCTGGTCCTGCCGGCTGATGTTGAATTCGGTCGCGACGTTTTCTGCAGTCTCGGGCATCGAGTCGACGCCGTATTGCGCCTTCATCAGCTTGTTGACGAAGCGCCAGCCGATGGTGGTGTCGTAGACCGCGTTGGCGCGGCTGAAGGCGCTCTCGGCCTTGGGCATCACGAAGGGCGCACGGCTCATGCTTTCGACGCCGCCGGCAATCATCAGGCTGGCCTCGCCGGAGCGGATCGCGCGTGCCGCAGTGCCCAACGCGTCCAGGCCGGAGCCACACAGGCGGTTGATCGTCGCGCCGGGCAGCTCGATCGGCAAACCGGCGAGCAGGGCGGCCATACGCGCCACGTTGCGGTTGTCCTCGCCGGCCTGGTTGGCGCAGCCGAACAACACGTCGGTCACCGCAGCCCAGTCTACCTTGGGGTTGCGCGCCATCAGCGCCTTGAGCGGGACGGCGCCCAGGTCGTCGGTGCGCACGCTGCTCAGTGCGCCGCCGTAGCGGCCGAAAGGGGTGCGAATCGCGTCGCAGATATAGGCGTGGTTCAAGAGCTGTCTCCTATTGGGGGTTGAAGTCGTGGGTTGCCTTGATGCCGCGTCAGGCGGCGATCGGCAGTCCGATGCGTTGTTCGAGTTCGGCCAGTGGCAGGCCATCGACCTTGTCGATCAGGCGCAGGCCATCCGGGGTGCATTCCAGTGTGGCCAGGTCGCTGTAGATGCGCTTGACGCAGGCGATCCCGGTGAGCGGGTAGCTGCATTGCGCAACCACCTTGCTTTCGCCCTTCTTGGTCAGCAAGTCCATCATGACCCAGGTCTGCTTGGCGCCGATGGCCAGGTCCATCGCACCGCCGACCGCCGGGATCGCATCGGGCTCGCCGGTATGCCAGTTGGCCAGGTCGCCGGTGGCGGAGACCTGGAATGCGCCGAGCACGCAGATGTCGAGGTGGCCGCCACGCATCATCGCGAAGCTGTCGGCATGGTGGAAATAGGCGCCGCCCGCGAGCAGGGTCACCGGCTGCTTGCCGGCATTGATCAGGTCGTAGTCTTCAGCGCCCGGTGCCGGTGCCGGGCCCATGCCGAGGATGCCGTTCTCGCTTTGCAGGATGACCTCGCGGTCGGCCGGAATATGGTTGGCCACCAGCGTCGGCATGCCGATGCCCAGGTTCACATAGGCGCCCTCGTGAATATCTTGCGCCACGCGCTGGGCGAGTTGGTCCTTGCTGCGTTTCTGGTAACTCATGTCATGCGGCCTTCTTCATGCCGCCGGCCAACGTGGCCACACGGTCGATCTGCACAATCTGGTGGACGAAGATGCCGGGGGTCACGATCTGCTCCGGGTCCAGCGCACCGAGTTCCACCACTTGGTGCACCGTCGCGACGGTTTTCTTTGCCGCGGCAGCCATCACCGGACCGAAATTGCGCGCTGCCATGCGGTAGGTGAGGTTGCCCCAGCGGTCGCCCCGTTCGGCCTTGATCAAGGCGACATCCCCGTAGATCGGCATTTCCAGCACATAGTGCCTGCCGTTGATTTCGCGGGTTTCCTTGGCGGAGCCATCGGCGTTCTTCGCCAGTTCGGTGCCGTAGCCGGTGGGCGAGAAAAAGGCGCCGACGCCGGCGCCGGCGGCGCGGATGCGTTCGGCCAGGTTGCCTTGCGGCACCAGTTCGAGTTCCAGCTTGCCGCTGCGGTACAGGCCGTCGAACACCTGGCTGTCGGCCTGGCGCGGAAAGCTGCAGATGATCTTGCGCACCCGGCCGGTCTTGAGCAGTGCGGCCAGTCCGGTCTCGCCATTGCCGGCATTGTTGTTGACCACCGTCAGGTCACGGGCACCTTGTTCGATCAGGCCGTCGATCAGCTCGTTCGGTATGCCGGCGGTGCCGAAGCCGCCGATCAACACCGTGGCGCCGTCCTGCACATCTGCCAGCGCTTCGGCGACGGAGCGGGCAATCTTGTTGATCATTCAGTCTTCTCCTGACAGGAACAGGCGAGGGCGTCGCCGGGTGACGCGCCACTGCGGGCAGTGGCCTCGCCGCCGCAATACTGCTGCGCGATGGAAATGTGTTCGTATGTCGAACATCTGTTCGTATAATGAATTCTAGGAGAAAGCACCCGCCATGGCAAATACCGCAAGTGCGCGCATGTCAGCCCCTCGGCCCGGCGACGGGTATGTGCAGTCCTTTGCCCGGGGGCTGGAGGTGATCCGTTCATTCAGCGCCAGCGCGCCGCGCCAGACCCTGTCGGAGGTGGCAGGTCGCACCGGCCTGAGCCGCGCCGGCGCGCGGCGCATCCTGCTCACGCTCGAAGCCCTGGGTTACGTGCGCAGCGACGGCAAGCTGTTCAGCCTGAGCCCGCGCATACTCGACCTGGGTTTTTCCTATCTCTCGTCGATGCCGATATGGAACCTGGCCGAGCCGTACATGGAGGAACTGGTGGCACAGGTGCAGGAGTCGAGTTCCGCTGCGGTGCTCGATGGGACCGACATCGTCTATGTGTTGCGGGTGCCGACGCGCAAGATCATGAGCATCAGCCTGGGTGTGGGTTCGCGGCTGCCAGCCTATTGCACCTCGATGGGCCGGATGCTGCTGTCTGCATTGGCGCAGGACGATTTGATGAAGCTGCTCGCGGCGTCGGATCTGACCGAACGCACCAAATACACATTGACCGATGCGAAGGAGATCGCCGCCAAGGTCGGCCAGGCGCGCAGGCAAGGCTGGTCGCTGGTGAATCAGGAGCTCGAAGAAGGCCTGATTTCGCTGGCCGCACCAATCGTCGACCGCTCTGGCCAGATGGTGGCGGCGCTGAACATCAGCGGACAGGCCAACCGCACCAGCGCGCGCGTGATGCAGGACACCATGCTCGAGCCCCTGCTCGAGGCTGCACGCACCATCTCGCAGCGGCTGGGTCGGACGACTGTTGATTGACCCTTGCGCTCCTGCGTCGCGAGCGGGTAGACGGGCATGGCCGGCAAGCCGCAGTCACGCCGGGCGTGCAGATGGGCCGGCCGGCATGGCCCCAGCTCCGGGGTGAATGCCACGGTATCATCCACGGCCGACCCC
>JBFJZP010000079.1:0-8746 GCA_041622095.1 Burkholderiaceae bacterium
CATCAACCAGATCGCCTGGCTATGGCCGAACTCGGCCCGTCCATACGCCTGCGCCGCATGCCATCGGGCGACGCGACGGGTGGCGCGCAACGCGCCCGCTGCATCACGCCTGTGCATCAACGCGCGGGCGAGCAGTATCTGCAAGGACATATACCGGGGCTGATTCTGGTCGCGGGACGCCTTCAAGCCAGCACGCACGGCCCTGATCGCGGCGTCGCTGTCGCCTCGGGCAAGCGCCAGTTCGGCGGCCCACATGCGCCGGTCGGCATGGCACTCGCGAAAGTCAACCGAATCCACCAACGCGCTGTACGCGGGCCACTGCTGGTCGACCGCATCGAGTTCGCCCAGCGCGATCAACCGACTGATCTCGGCGCCCCTATGCAGGGCCAGGTGATGCACCAATCCGAGTCGCTCGGCCATGTCCGCTACCGGTTGGCCGCGCCGGGTGGCCTGCCGGTACAGGCCGAGCTGGGCCAGCACAATGCTTTGATTGCCCAACGCCATGCCACGCCCCATCACCTGCCCGGCACGCGCGAATGCCGTGTCCGCCTGGCGCAGCAACTCCATCCGATCGGCGATGTCATTGCTGCTGAAACTCTGCACCTGCAACGCATGGCCCAGGCCGCAGAAGTCACCCGTAGCGCGTGCCAGCGTGACTGCCTGTTTCGCCGCTGCCTGCGAGTCGGCCGGCTGCCCCAGCCTGTCGTAGGCAAAGGCCGTGAGCCAGAAACTGCGGCCCTGACCGACCTGATCGCCCAGCTGCTCGAACCGCTCCCGTGCGTCGCTTGCGCCGGCCAGCGCACCCGCGTATTGCCCGGCGCGCAGCTGCGCCTCGCCCAGACGCAGCAATCCATGCGCGACCAACGCTGTGTCACGCGTCGCGTGTGCGCTGTGCAGTGCCTGCTGTGCCACCGGTACGGCATCGTTGACCCGTCCGCGGCGCATCAGCACCAGCGCCTCACTGTCGCGCGCCCGCGTGACCATGACCGGATCCGGATGCGCATCAGCCAATACGCGCATCGACGCAGCGTCGTCCGCCGCTTCGGCAAAGCGTCCGTCGGCAATCAGTGATTCGACCCGCAGCGCGATCAACTCCATCCGGCGCGACGCCGCCAACCGCCGAGCGGCAATTGCACGACCGCAGCGCTCAATGACCGCCCCATGCTGACCGCTCCATGCCAGTGCACGAATGTGTTGCACCACATTTGCCGTCGCAGACGCCTTGTCCGCCATGTCAGCCATGTCAGCCACCCGTCCTGGCCGTCGCGCCCAGCAAGGACTCGACCAGCGCGTCGACGCGGATCGGCTTGGTCACGTAGTCGTCCATGCCCGCCGCCAGGCAGGCCTCGCGGTCGCCCTGCATCGCGTTGGCCGTCATCGCGATGATGCGCGGACGCCGGTCCGCCGGCCACTGCGCCGTGATGCGCCGCGACGCCTCCAGCCCGTCCATCTCCGGCATCTGCACATCCATCAGCACCACGTCGTAGGCCTGGCGCGCCACGCACTCCAGCGCCTCCTGGCCGTTGCTGGCCAGGTCCGCCCGGTAGCCCATCTGCTGCAACAGCCGCAGCGCCAGCTTCTGGTTCACCACGTTGTCCTCGGCCAGCAGGATGCGCAAGGGGTGATGTTTGGCCAAATCCGCATCGATCTTCGGCTTGGCCGGCGCCGTTGCCGCCTTGGGCGCCTCGCCCTCGCCCAGCAGCGCCACCAGCGTGTCGAACAGTTGCGACTGGCGCAGTGGCTTGCCCATGTACCCGCTGAACAAGCCTTCGGTATCGCCTGCCTCTCGCCGGCCCAGCGAGCTGAACAGCACCAGCGGCAGCGCGGGGCGCACCGCCTTCACCTTGGCCGCCAGCGTCAGGCCGTCCATCTCGGGCATATGCATGTCGAGCACGGCCAGATCGAACTTCTCCTCATCCTTCTTCAGCCAGCCCAGCGCGTTAGCGGCGGAGTCGGTGTCGCGCACCACCATGCCCCACTTGCCGGACTGCAGCGCCAGCACCTTGCGATTCGTCGCGTTGTCGTCCACCACCAGCATGCGCTTGCCCGCCAGTGCCGGCTGCTGGCCCAGGAAGTCGCGCCGGTTCGCGCTCGGCGACTCCGCCAGCGGCGCGACGATGCTGAAACGGAAGGTCGAACCCTTGCCCGGCCCCTCGCTGCTGGCGCTCATCGTGCCGCCCATCAGTTCGGCCAACCGCTTGCTGATCGCCAGCCCCAGGCCAGTGCCGCCGTATTTGCGCGTCGTCGACGAATCGGCCTGCGAGAACGACTGGAACAGCCGCGCCATGCCCTGCTCGGACAGGCCGATGCCGGTATCGCGCACCGCAAACTGCAGTTCCACCCCACCCTCCACCGGCCTGGCGCTGACCGTCAGCACCACCTCGCCCTGCTCGGTGAACTTCACCGCATTGGCCAGCAGGTTCAGCAGCACCTGGCGCAAGCGCGTCACGTCGCCGTTCACCGCCGCCGGCACCTCGCCTTCGAACAGATAGGCGAGATCCAGCTTCTTCTCCGCCGCGCGGGCGCTCATCAGGTCCAGCGCCGCCTCCACGCATTCGCGCACATCGAACGGATGCGCCTCGATGTCCATGCGCCCGGCCTCGATCTTGGAGAAGTCCAGGATGTCGTTGATGATCGTCAGCAGCGCGTCGCCCGAGTCGCGGATCGTCGCGGCAAAGTCGCGCTGCTCGTCGTTCAAGGGCGTGTCCAGCAGCAGCCCGCTCATGCCGATCACCGCGTTCATCGGCGTGCGGATCTCGTGGCTCATCGTGGCCAGGAACGCGCTCTTGGCCGCGTTGGCCGCCTCGGCCGCTGCGCGCGCCTCCTGCGTCTCGCGGAACATGCGGGCATTCTGGATCGCGATCACCGCCTGGTCCGCGAAGGTCTCGAGCAGCGCAATCTCCTTGGCGCCAAAGCCCGTGGCAGGCATGCGGATGGCGTAGAGAAAACCCACGGCACGGCCTTCCCATGCCATGGGCGCCAGCACCTGCGAATACGGACCGAGCGACAGCGGCGGTCGGTTCAGCCATTGCGCCACCGCACGGACGTCGCGGATGGTCGCGGGGTCGAGCGCATCGACGACATGGATCGGCTTGCCGCGCAGGACGCCGACTTCGTACGACGCGGCTGGAACACCGGCGCCGTAGAAGGCCTGCAGCGCCGGCAACGCCGAGCCATGGTGCGCCGCCAGTTCGACGAAACCGTCGCCGCCGACAAGCACGATGCCTTGCTCCGAACTGCTGAACAACTTCTCGCAACTCGTCAGAATCTTGTCGAAGACCGGTTTGGTATCGGCCACCGAACTGCTGATCACCTCGAGCACCTCGGCCGTCGCCGTCTGCTGCTCCAGCGCTTCCTTCGTGTCGTTGAACAGCCGGGTGTTCTGGATCGCGATCACCGCCTGGTCGGCGAAGGTCCTCAGCAGGTCGAACTGGTGATCGGAGAAGGTTCCGGGCTCCCTGCGCGTGACGCTGATCACGCCCACGACAGCGCCCTCGTACAGCAGCGGCACCAGGATCTGGCTGCGCCAGCCCCGGCTGCGCGCCAGGTTGCGCAGGCCGTCGGAGATGGCCTGGTCGGTCTCGATGTCTTCGACAATGTTCGACGTACCGGTGATCAGCGGCTGGTACAGGGAGTCCGAACCCAGCGGCGCCGGGAAGAAGGACAACAGCTCACGGTCTGCGTCCTCGGTGGTCCTGGTGTAAGCCGCAAGGTGGATGTCGTCGCCGACCCGTCGCAGCAGGGTGGCAGAGAAGCCATCGATCAGCTTGCGTGCGCTGTGCACGATGGCGTTGAACACCGGTTGCACGTCCTCGGGAGAACCAGCGATCACGTTGAGGATCTCGGCGGTCGCCGTCTGGCGCTCCAGCGCCTCCTGCGTTTCGTTGAACAGGCGCACGTTCTCGATCGCGATCACGGCCTGGTCGGCGAAGGTCTCCACCAGCGCAATCTGGCGCGGCGTGAACGCCTCCACATGGTGGCGCCACAACGCGAACACACCCATCACCTTGCCGCCACGCAACAGCGGCACGGCGACGATCGAACGATAGTGTTCCAGTGCCTTGCCGCCGTAGGCATATTCCGGGTCGGCTTCGACGTCCAGGATGTGGACGGTGCGCCCCTCCAGCACTGCACGCCCGGTTGCCGATCCGCGCCCCGGCGCGATCGGGTGCGTCGCCACGTACTCCTTGAATGCCTCGTTCGGCCCGTCGGAGGCCGCCAGATGCATCACGCCACCCTGCTGGCGGAAGATCATGCCGGTCTGTGCGCCGCACAACCGCACCGCGCTCTCGACCAGCGTGCGGAACACCGGATCCAGGTCGAAGGTCGAGCGGGAGATGACCTGCAGCACCTCGGAGGTCGCCGTCTGCTGCTCCAGTGCCTCCTTGGTCTCGTTGAACAGCCGCACGTTCTCGATCGCGATCACCGCCTGGTCGGCAAAGGTCTGCAGCAACTGCACCTGGTGCGGCGAAAAACTGCCCGGCTCGCTCCGCGTCACGCTGATCATGCCCAGCGAGGCCGTGTCGCGCATCAACGGGCAGAACAGCGCGCTGCGCCAGCCACGCGCCCGCGCGACATCGCGAACCAGTCCCGATATGTCAGGTTCGTTTTCGACGTCCTCGATCTGCACCATCTGGCCGTGCTGCAATGCGTCGCCTCCCGGTAACCGCTCCACCGGCATCGGAAACGACTCCTGCAACGCGGCGTCGCCGGCGGGATCCGTCGGCGTGAACGCCACCAGGTGCAGCCGGCCATCGACAAAACGTGCCACCACGGTCGAGAAACCGCCCAGCAACCGGTTCGAACTGGCCGCGATGACGTCGAACACCGGCTGCACGTCGTCGGGCGAACCCGCGATGACCTTCAGGATCTCTGCCGTGGCGGTCTGGCGCTCCAGTGCCTCGTGGGTCTCCCGGAACAGCCGCGCGTTCTGGATCGCGATCACCGCCTGGTCGCAGAAGGTGCGCAAGAGCGCGATCGCCTTGTCCGAGAACGGGCCCGGGACATCCCGGCCGACGAAGATGGTGCCGATGCCGCGGCCTTCCCACAACATGGGCGCGAACAACACCGACCGGATGTTCGTCGCCCGGCATCCCCGGCGGGTCACCGGCGGCACTTCGTCGGCAGTCGCGTCCGGGTAGTGCATGACACGCCGGTGCACGATGGCCGCGCCCGAACCGGAACCGTCGCCGGCCGGGAACGGCTGCAGGCGCTCCAGTTCCGAGCGCCCCGGCCCGTCGTAGGCCCCGATCCAGAGGTCGCCACCCTTGCCGACCAGGTTGACCCCGATCTGCGTGCCGCCGAACAGGTGCTTGCAGCTCTCCAGTATCTTGTCGAACACCGGCTGCGCATCGGCGATCGAACTGCCGATGACCTGCAGCACCTCGGCCGACGCAGTCTGCTGCTCAAGCGCCTCGCGCGTCTCGTTGAACAGCCGCACGTTCTCGATCGCGATCACCGCCTGGTCGACGAAACTGCGCATCAGCGCGATCTCCTGGTCGGTGAACCGGTGCGGCGCGTCGTTTCCGACGGCCAGCGCACCGATGCATTCGTCGCCGCGCATCAACGGCAAGGACAAGGACGAGCGCGTGCCGGTCTTCTCGTACACCGCCTGCTCGCGCGGCGGCAGTTCGATCGCCGACCAGTCCGGGATGTGCAGCATCTGCTTGTGCACCAGCACCCATGAAGGAAAGTCGCCATCGGCATCGATCGGATGCACATCCAGAGAGGCCGGTCGCGGTTCCGTGCGCCCGTTCGCGCTGTGCGAAACGATGGAGAAGCCATCGCCCTTGCGCAGGAACGCATAGGCGCCCTGCACCGACAGCAGACGGCAGACCGCGGCCGTGATCGCATCGAACACCGGCAGGACATCGGTCGGCGACTGGCTGATCACGCGCAGGATGTCTGCCGATGCGGTCTGGCGCTGCAGCGCCTCCTGGGTCTCGTTGAACAGCCGCGTGTTGTCGATCGCGATCATCGCCTGGTCGCAGAACGACTCGGCCAGCGCGATCTGCGCATCGGTGAAATGGGAGACTCGCATGCGCATCAAGGACAACACGCCGATGCAACGGCCTTGGCGCTGCAGCGGCAGTTGCAGGCCGGACTGGATGCCGACCGACTCCCACACCTGGCGCTCATGCTCCGGCAGTTCGGCCTGCGATCGGTCCGGCACATGCAGGCTCGTGCCGCTGCGGATCACGCGCGACGGAAAGTTGGCGGCGGGATCGATCGGGATGCGCGTTGCATCGGCGATGGTTCGCAAGCCGTTCGCATCGGCACTGGCAGCCGCCCAGAATGCGGCGTCGTCGCAGCGCAGGATCACCACCCGGTCGCACCCGATCAGCCGCACCGCCGAGGTCACGATCGCATCGAACACCGGTTGCACGTCGGTCGGCGACTCGCTGATGACGCGCAGGATGTCGGCGCTGGCGGTCTGTCGCTGCAACGCTTCCTGCGTTTCGTTGAACATGTGTACGTTGCCGATGGCGATCACGGCCTGGTCGGCGAAGGACTCGATCAACGCCACCTGGTGCGGGTCGAACGGCTTGCCATCGGCATGCGCGGTTCCGATCGCACCAATGACCTCTCCGTCGCGCAACATGGGCGTGAACAGCACCGAGTTGAAACCGAAGTCGCGGGCGAATTCGACCGTCCCGGGCGGCGTTGCCGGGTCGTCAAGCGCAACGAACTGCCGTGTTTCCCGCGACACCATGACCAGGCCGCCGATGGTATCGACGGCCAGCGGGCGCGGGAACCGCTCTGCCAGCCGCTCGAACCCCGGCTTGCCGCCGGTGGCAGGCATCGTGACGATGCCCGCGTCAAGCAACTGGACGGCGGCAAACTCGGTTCCGAACAGGCGCAACAGGTTCTCGACGATGGCATCGAATACCGGCTGCACATCGCTGGGAGAACTGCTGATCACACGCAGGATGTCGGCCGTGGCGGCCTGGCGCTCCAGCGCCTGCTGCGTCTCGTTGAACAAACGCGTGTTCTCGATCGCGATCGACGCCTGGTCGGCAAACGCACGCACCAATTCGACATCGGCGGCATCGAACGCGTGTGCGTCCACATGCGCGACCACCAGCACCGCGATACATTCGCCACCGCGCAGCAAGGGCATCATCAGCGACGAACGGATGGCGTAGTTCCGGTACACCACATGTTCGTCGGGCGGCAATTCGATCGCCGACCAGTCGGGGACATGCAAGGGCTCGCCGCCGATGAAAACGCGCGACGGAAAATTGGCCTGCGGATCGATGCGGCGGATCGTGGTCTGCGCCGGCAACGCCACCACCTGGCCCTGGCGGTTCATCGCCACCATCGAGAAACCGTCCTCCTGGCGCAGCAGCACCGACGCGTTGGACGCCGACAGCAGCTTCACCGCGCTTGCGGTAATGGCCTGAAACACCGGCAGCGCGCTGGTCGGCGACGCGCTGATCACATGCAGGATGTCGGCGGTGGCGCCCTGGCGTTGATGCGCCTGCACCGCCTGTCGGATCAGACGCTGGTTCTGGATCGCGAGCGCCGCCTGGCCGGCCAGCAGCGTGAGCAGCTCATGGTCACCATCATCGAAGCGTCCGAGGTGCCCCTCGACATCGGCATAGATGCAGCCCAGCACGGTGTCGGATGCCTGCATCGGGACAACCAGGCAAGAGCGCTGATCGACCACGGCCACGCCGTCAGGGCCGTGGCGCAGGCGTCCTGCCGCGCTGCGTCGCGCCTCGTCCAGCCAGGGAGCGACCCGTTGCAGCAACAGGCTGGGGCGCTCGCCCCTGGGTAGCCGCGCCGCGGCCATGTCACTCGTGTGCGCATCCGGCTGCAGCACCAGCAACACCCGCTGTGCATGAAGCAGGCCAGCCACCTCCTCGGCGAGAACGCGGCACAGGGCATGTTCGGTCCGCTGCTGCGCCAGGCGCTGGTGAATACGGGTCAGGCGTTCGATCGGCGGGCGGTCGCGCACGGGGTGTTTGCGCTTGTCAGCCGGCATCGCATGTCCTTGCCAACTGCGGCGGAACAACCGGCGCGCCACCGTGCCGCACGCACGACCGGATGCGTGCCCGGGCGGGCGGGCTCGATGCAACAGCTCTATTCTGTCGTGACATCTTTCGTCTCCACTGGGACGGTCGCCTGCGCCGCAGCGCGCCGCGGAGGCTGCAAACAGTGTAGCGGCCATTGCATCAGCCCCCGAGACGCTGTTATCGTTGTCGAATCGACGCGGCCAGGCATGGGGCTTGCGCGACATCCGACACATCGACAAGGAGACGCCATGGGCACCACGATCCACTTCAAACGACCCGATGGCCAGGACGTCAATGGCTACCTGGCCGAACCCGCTGGCGGCAGCACGAGCGCCCCCGGCATCGTCGTAATCCAGGAATGGTGGGGGCTGAACGACCAGATCCGCGGCGTGGCCGACCGGCTGGCGGCGGCCGGCTACTGGGCGCTGGTGCCCGACCTCTACCGTGGCAAGGTTGGCCTGGAGGCGAATGAAGCCCAACACCTGATGGACGGACTCGATTTTGCCGATGCGGCCAGCCAGGACATCGCCGGTGCGGTCGCGCACCTGAAGGCTGGTGGTAGCGCCAGGGTCGGCGTGACCGGCTTTTGCATGGGCGGTGCCTTGACGCTGCTGTCGGCGGTGTTCGTGCCGGATATGGACGCCGGCGTGGTCTGGTACGGCTACCCGCCGCTCGAATACATCGACGCGGGCAAGATCAAGGCGCCCTTGCTGGCCCATTTCGCGCTC
>JBFJZP010000080.1:0-8685 GCA_041622095.1 Burkholderiaceae bacterium
CCTGGACGGAAATTACTTTACAGGTCAATTATTTTTCTCTAAAGCTCGGGTTATCCTCTATTGCCGGGGCCGCATGCCCGGGTACCATGGGCAAGACAACGTTCGGTCCCCAGAGGCCGCCCGATACCATTTCCAAGGAGATTCGCATGACATCACGCCGCCTGGTTCTCACCCGCAGTGCCGCCCTGATCGGAGCGGCGTCCGCCGGCCTGTGGCTGCCGCGCCTGGCCAGTGCCCAGGGCAACAAGGTCCGCGTCGGCCTGATGCTGCCGTACACCGGCACCTTCGCCCAGTTGGGCGTGGCCATCGAGAACGGCTTTCGCCTGGCAATCGACGAGCAAGGCGGCAAACTCGGCGGCCGCGAGATCGAGTTCTTCAAGGTCGACGACGAGTCCGATCCCCCGAAAGGCGTCGAAAACGCCAACAAGCTGGTGCTGCGCGACAAGGTCGATGTGATCGTCGGCACGGTGCACTCGGGCGTGCAGATGGGCATCCAGAAGGTCGCACGCGATACCGGCGTGCTCAGCATCATCCCGAACGCCGGTGTGCTGGCCGCCACCGGCCCCTTGTGTGCCCCCAACGTGTTCCGCGCCTCGTTCAGCAACTCGCAACCCACCCGTGCCCTGGGCGCGGCCATGGTCGCCAGGGCCACAAGAAGGCGGCGTGGATCACCTGGAAATACGCCGCCGGTGACGAAGCCTTCCTGGGCTTCAAGGAAGGTTTCCTGGCAGCGGGCGGCACCATCGTCAAGGAGTTCGCGGTTCCGTTCCCGAACGTCGAGTTCCAGGCACAACTGACCGAGATCGCCGCGCTCAATCCCGACGCGGTGGCCTGCTTCTTTGCCGGCGGCGGCGCGGTCAAGTTCATGAAGGACTATGCAGCGGCCGGCCTCAAGGGCAAGATCCCGCTGTACGGTTCCGGCTTCCTGACCGAAGGCGTGATCGAAGCGGCGGGTGCGGCAGCCGATGGCGTCACAACCACGCTGCATTACGCCGACGGCCTGGATAACGCCAAGAACAAGGCTTTCCGGCTGGCGTATGCCAAGCAATTCAAGCTGCAGCCCGACGTCTACGCGGTGCAGGGTTATGATTCCGGCCAATTGCTGGTGCTGGGCGCCAACGCGGTCAAGGGCGACCTGTCGAACAAGAAGGCGTTGTACGCAGCCATGGAAGGCGCCACCATCGACAGCCCGCGCGGCAAGTGGAAGATGAGCAAGCAGCACAACCCGATCCAGGACATCTACCTGCGCCAGGTGGTGGGCGGCGAGAACAAGGTGATCGGCGTGGCGGCCAAGCAGCTGGACGATTCCGGCGCAGGCTGCAAAATGGGCTGACCTGCGGCCAGGTATCGCAACGGGAGGGCCTGCCTCCCGTTTTTTTTGTTCCAGAATCGACCGATGGATTTCCCGACCTTTCTGATCCAGTTGCTCAACAGCGTGCAATACGGCCTGCTGCTGTTCATGCTCGCGGCCGGCCTGACGCTGATCTTCGGCATCATGGGTGTCGTCAACCTGGCGCACGGCAGTTTCTACATGCTGGGCGCCTACATGGCCTACGCGATCAGCGGGCAGTTCGGCAGCCTGACCCTGGCCATCATCGGCGGCACGGCACTGGCCGTCTTGTTCGGGCTGGCACTGGAATGGCTGCTGTTCCGGCACTTCTACAAGCGCGACCACCTGGACCAGGTGTTGCTGACCTTCGGCCTGATCTACATCTTCGAGGAACTGCGCTCGCTGGTCTGGGGCGATGACGTGCACAGCGTCAGGATTCCGGAACTGCTGCGCTTCTCGATCCCGCTGACCGAGAACCTGTCGTATCCGGTCTACCGCCTGTTCATCGCCGGCTTGTGCATCGCGCTGGCAATCGGCCTGTATCTGCTGATCAACAAGACCCGGCTGGGGATGAAGATCCGCGCCGGCGCGTTCAACCGCGACATGGCCGAGGCGCTGGGTGTCAACATCAAGCTGATCCATGCCCTGGTGTTCGGCCTGGGCGTCGGGCTGGCCGCATTTGCCGGCATCATCGCCGCGCCGATCTCCAGCGTCTACCCGAACATGGGCTCGCAGGTGCTGATCATGTGTTTCGTCGTGGTGGTCATCGGCGGCATCGGCTCGGTGCGCGGCGCGCTGATCGCCGCGCTGCTGGTCGGCCTGGTCGACACCTTCGGCAAGGTGTTGCTGCCGCAAATGGCCGGCATGCTGGTCTACATGCTGATGGCCGCCGTGCTTTTGTGGAAGCCTGAAGGTCTGTTCAAACAATGAGCGCAGCGAAATCCAATCTCGAAACGTTTCCGACCGGCGTCAAGGTCGCGCTGTGGCTCGGCCTGCTCGCGCTGCTGGCGTTTCCGTTCGTCGGCACCGAGTTCTATACCCAGATGGTCACGCGCATGATGATCATGGCGATCTTCGCGATGAGCCTGGACCTGCTGCAAGGGGTCACCGGCCTGGTTTCGCTCGGACACGCCGCGTATTTCGGCCTGGCCGGCTATGCGCTGGCATTCATGACGCCGCAGACAGAAGCGGTCAGCCTGTGGTGGACCTTGCCCCTGTCGGTGCTGGCGGCCGGCCTGGCAGCGCTGGTCATCGGATTCTTCGTCGTGCGCACCCATGGCATCTATTTCATCATGGTCACGATGGCGTTCGCGCAGATGGTGTACTACATCTTCTTCGACAACCGCGCGCTGGGGGGGTCGGACGGCCTGTACATCTACTTCAAGCCGTCGGCGCAGATCGGCCCGTTCACACTGTTCGAGCTCGACGACAGGGTGACGATGTATTACTTCACGCTGGCGCTGGTGCTGCTGGTCTACCTGTTCCTGCGCCGTCTGCTGTGGAGCCCCTTCGGTCGCGCGCTGGCCGGCATCCGCGTCAACGAGCACCGGATGCGCGCCATGGGTTTTGCCACCTTCGGCTACAAGCTCAGTGCGTTCACGCTGGCCGGCGCCATCGCCGGCCTGGCTGGCTACCTGTGGGGCGTGCAGACCGAGTACATCAACCCCGAGCTGATGGGCTTTCACACCAGCGCCCACGCCATCATGATGGTGATCCTGGGTGGCATGGGCAACTTCGCCGGTGCCATCGTCGGTGCCTTCACCTTCGAATACGTGCTGCATGTCTTCAAGGACCTGCCGTATGTCGGAGAGGTCCATCTCGGCAAGCACTGGCAGCTGTGGATGGGCAGCTTCATCGTGCTGGTGGTGGTTTTTGCCCCGCGTGGCGTGCTGGGAATCGTGCAGGTGCTGACCCGTGGCCGGAGCAAGCAGGAGGCACCCGATGCCTGAAACCCTGCTCAGTGCCCGCAACCTGACCAAGCGCTTCGGAGGCCTGGCGGCGGTCGACGATGTCTCGCTCGACCTGGTGCGCGACACCATCCATGCGGTGATCGGCCCCAATGGCGCCGGCAAGTCGACGCTGACCAACCTGCTCTCCGGTGACCTGCCCGCCACGTCCGGCCGGGTGCAGATCGGCACCACGGATGTGACCGGCTGGCGGCCGGAGCAGATCTCGCACCAGGGCCTGGGGCGCAGCTACCAGAAGACCAATATCTTCCTGCCCTTCAGCGTCTGGGACAACGTGTTCCTGGCCGCGCAATCGCGCGACCCGCAACAGCCCTGGAATCCGCTGCGCTGGCTTCGCACAGCGGCAAAGTCGACCGATGCGCGTCGTCGCTGCATGGCCGCCATCGAACTGGCCGGCCTGCAGGACCGGCGCGACGCGATTGCCGGCACCATCAGCCACGGTGAACAACGCCAGCTGGAGGTGGCGATGACACTGGCCACAGAGCCGCAGGTGCTGCTGCTCGACGAACCCCTGGCCGGCATGGGCGTCGCCGAAGCCGAACGCATGGTGGCGCTCTTGCAGCGTATCAAGAAGGACCACGCGATCCTGCTGGTCGAACACGACATGGATGCGGTATTCACGCTGGCCGACACCCTGACCGTCATGGTCAACGGCCAGGTGATCGCCACCGGCACACCGGCGCAGATCCGCGCCGATGCGAATGTGCAGGCCGCCTACCTGGGCGAGGAGCACTGAGCATGGCAGAACCCCTGATCCAGGCGCGCGGGCTCAACAGTTACTACGGTGCCAGCCACATCCTGCGCGATATCGACTTTTCGGTGGCGGCCGGCGAGACCATCGGGTTGATGGGTCGCAACGGCATGGGCAAGAGCACGCTGCTCAAGAGCATCATGGGCCTTGTCAAGCCACGCGCCGGCACGGTGCATGTGATGGGCCGCGACATGACCGGTGCCCCACCCTACGAGATTGCCCGGCTGGGTATTGCCTACGTGCCCGAAGGCCGTGGCATCTTCGGCAACCTCAGCGTGGTCGAAAACCTGAAGATGGCCGCACGTGCGGGACAGACCGATGCGTCGCGTACCCGAGCAAAGGCCGGCCAGGACTGGAACTACGAACGCGTGCTCGACACCTTCCCGCGCCTGAAGGAGCGGCTGCGCCATGGTGGCCAGCAACTCAGCGGCGGCGAACAGCAGATGCTGACCATCGGCCGCGCGCTGATGACCAACCCCGACGTGTTGATACTGGACGAAGCCACCGAAGGACTGGCGCCGCTGATCGCACGCGAGATCTGGCGCATCTGCGCACTGATCCGCGACAGCGGCATCAGCAGCATCATCGTCGACAAGAACTGGAAACACGTCACGCAGATCACCGATCGAAACGTCATCCTGGTCAAGGGCGAGGTGGTGTTCGAGGGTAGTTCCGACGAACTGACCGGCCAGCCGCAACTGCTCGAGCAATACCTCGGCGTCTGATCGGTGCCGCATCGCGCCAGGGGGCGTACCCTGCCGTCGCCGGGTATCCATCGCCTCCATCGCGCAAGAAGTCTGCCTGCGTGACGACCCAATGGCCGGGCGCGTCACCGCAAGGGCCGCGCTCCGATCGACTCAACCCGGGCAACATACCGGAGACACCCGCATGAAACGACTTCACACCACCCTGCTGGCCATTGGCCTGGCCTGCAGCGCAGCCACCGGCTTGGCGCAAGACACGATGAAGAAAGACGAGATGGCCAAGGAGGCACCGAAGAAGCCCTGAACACCGGGCCGGCATGAGGCCTTGCAGCGGGCGTCGATGCCAGGCGCAGTCGCAGCGGATGCCCGCCGCACGCGGTAGGACCCGACCTGCGTCAGGCGGCCCGCAGCGCGGACGGCAACTGCCCGACCAGGGCTTGCAGCGCCGCGCCCACCTCGTGTTCGAGCTTGAACGCGAGCAGCGGATCGGCCCGTGTGCGCCCCATGTTCACCGCCGCCACCGGCTTGCCTGCGGCGACCGCATCCTCGACAAAGCGGAAACCCGAATACACCATCAACGACGAACCAGCCACCAGCACCGCGTCCGACTCGGCCAGCGCGCTGCGCACATCGGCGACCCGCTCCCGCGGCACGTTCTCGCCGAAGAACACCACGTCCGGCTTGAGCATGCCGCCGCAGGCCGGGCAACCCGGCACGTCGAACTGCGCGAAATCCAGCCCCTCGAGGTCGGCGTCGCCATCGGGCGCACTCAAGGCGTCCAGCGCAGCCCAGGACGGGTTGCGTCGCAGCAGATCATCCTGCAGGTCGCGCCGGGCCGAGCGCTGGCCACAGCCCAGGCAACACACGGTGTCGATGCGGCCATGCAGGTCGATCACCGGGTCGCTGCCAGCCTGGTTGTGCAAACCATCCACATTCTGCGTAACCAGCAGGCGTACATGGCCCAGCGCCTGCAGCCGCGCCAGCGCATGGTGTGCGGCGGTCGGATGGGCGTGGGCCATGGTGCGCCAGCCCACCATGCTGCGCGCCCAATAACGCCGGCGCGCGACGTCGTCAGCCACGAACAACTGGTATCGCATCGGCGCGGCGCGTTTCCAGGCGCCCGCTGCATCCCGGTAGTCCGGAATGCCGGCCTGGGTACTGCAGCCGGCGCCGGTCAGCACCAGCAGCCGGGGATGGCGTCGGACAAAATCGATCAGCGGCGAAAAACCTTGCATGCCGCCATTTTCCCGCGCGGCTCGCGCAGAGTGCGACGCGGGGATATTGCGGCCTGATCCCCCGGCGCAGTGCGCTCAGCCGGGGCCCGGCGGCGGCACCACCGGCGTCTCCCGCCGGATCAGGTAAAGGCCACTGAAGATGATGACTGCGCCGCCAAGCAGCGTATGGGACTGCGGCACCAGCTGCCAGAACAACCAGTCGAGTCCGACCGCCCAGGCCAGCGCGGAATACTCGAAGGCAGCGACCACCGCCGCCTGGCCGTGGCGAAACGCCTCGGTGATCGCCAGCTGGCCCAGAAAGCCGGTGACGGCCAACCCCAGCAGGATCCACCAATGGGTACGCTCGATGTCGACCCACTGCCAGGCGCTGAACAGGGTTCCGCCCAGCGCCAGGCTGGTCGTGGTCCAGAACACCAGCGTCGCGCTCGGTTCGGTACGGTACGGCTGATCAGGCGCCCGACGATGTTGGACGCGGCATAACAAACCGCCGCCACCAGCACCGCCAGTGCGCCGACGGACACGAACGCGCCCTTTTGCGGTTGCAACGCAATCACCACACCCGCCAGCCCGGCCAGGATCGCGAACCAGTGCCGCGGCAAGACCACCTCGCCAAGCACAGGCGCGGCCAGCATCGTGATCACCAGTGGCGCCACGAAAGCCAGCGTATACGCCTCGGCCAGGCCCAGGGTCTTCAGGCCATAGGTGAACAGGCCCATCATCGCCACGCTGAACACCGCACGCAGCAGATGCAAGCGCCAGCGCAGATGCCGGCTGAAAACCGCGCCGATCTCGCGCCGCCACAACACATACATGCAGACCAGCGGCAGCGCCGACCAACCACGCAATGCGGTCACCTGCAACGGCGGATAACTTCCGGCCAACGCCTTGAGCAAGGCATCCATGCAGGAGAACATCGCCATCGCGATCAACATGGCGATGATGCTGCGCAGGTTAGCGGATATCGGCGTCATCTTTCGGGGATCGGTGACAAGGGCATCCGATGTGTCCATCGCGCCAGCAGGCGCAAGGTGCGCACCGCCGGCATCGGATCGGGGCACAAGCATACCGCGGCGCCAGCACGGGGTCGGACCGGTATGCACAGCCGCGACCGGACAAGCCGCGTACTGCGTACACTGCGCCCATGTTGCCCGCACTGCAGAAACCCCTTGCCACCATCGGCGCGCGGCTGCGCGATGGCATCGCGGCCATGCGGCGCCATCCGTGGCGCGTCGCCATGGCACCGCCCGCGCTGGTGCTGCTGTATGTGCTGGTGCTGATTCCGTTCACGCCCGGCATCGGCGACCTGCGCAAGGCCAAGGTCGGCATGCCCACCCTGATGCTGGCCAGCGACGGCAGCCAGCTGGCGGAGTTCAAGCAGCTCAACCGGCAGTGGGTGCCGCTGGACAAGATCGCCTCGAGTGCGGTCAACGCATTGATCGCGATCGAGGACCATCGCTTCTTCCAGCACCACGGCATCGACTTTCGCCGCACCGTGGGCGCGCTGCTCAATACCTTGCAAGGCGATCTGCAAGGTGGATCGACGATCACCCAGCAGTTGGCGCGCAACCTGTATCCGGACGAGATCGGCCGCGCCACCAGCATCACGCGCAAGGTCAAGGAGGCGATCACTGCGCTGAAGATCGAGGCGGTGTATTCCAAGACCGAGATCCTGGAAACCTACCTCAACACCGTGCCCTTCCTGTACAACGCCTTTGGCATCGAGATGGCGGCGCGGACCTATTTCGACAAGTCGGCGCAGGATCTCGACGTGCTGGAGAGCGCCACGCTGATCGGCATGCTCAAGGGCACGAGCTACTACAACCCGGTGCTCAATCCGGAGCGGGCGCTGCAGCGCCGCAACCTGGTGCTGGCGCAGATGGCCAAGGACGGCACGCTCGACTCCAGCCGGCTCGAGCGCCTGTCGCGCCAGCCGCTGGGCCTGGACTTCGAGCGCCAGGTCACGCGGCCGGGACAGGCCGCGCATGTGGCGCAACAAGTACGCAAATGGCTGGTCGACTGGGCAGACCGCAGAGGCTACAACATCCATGTCGACGGCCTGCGTGTCGTGACCACGCTCGACGCCGGCCTGCAAAAGGCTGCCAATGCGGCTGTGGCACGGCAATTGGCGCAATTGCAGCGGCTGGCCGACAGCCGGGTCAAACGTGGCCAGGAGCGGCCGGCGCTGCAAGCCGGGTTCCTGGCGCAGGACCCGCGCAGCGGCGCGGTACGCGCATGGGTCGGCAGCCGCGACTTCGGCACCGAACAGTTCGACCATGTCAACCAGGCGCGGCGCCAGCCGGGTTCGACCTTCAAGCCTTTTGTCTACGGCGCAGCTTTCATGCAGGGGTACGGGCCGCAGGACACCATGATCGACCAGATCGTCGAGATCCGCACCAAGGGCAGCCGCGAGGTCTGGGCGCCGCGCGACCAGACCGAGCCCAGTGGCCGTGCCATGACGCTGGCCGACGCGCTGGCTTATTCAAAGAACACCATCACCGCACAGCTGATCGACAAGATCGGACCGAAAAGCGTGGCCCGGCTGGCCCATTCATTGGGTGTGCGCCAGAGCAAGCTGGACCTGGTGCCATCGCTGGCCCTGGGCACCAGCCCGGTCAGCCTGCAGGAGATGGTGACGGCCTATGGCAGCATCGCCAATGGCGGCAACCACTTCCCGCCGATGCTGGTACAACGCATCGAG
>JBFJZP010000081.1:0-8661 GCA_041622095.1 Burkholderiaceae bacterium
CCCGCGCGGACCGGGTTCAGCGGTGCAGCAGTTCGAAGTTCAGCAAGCGCGTCGCGATCACCGTCTCCGCCAGGAAACACAGTAGCGCGAGCAGGAAGCAGATCACGCCACCAAGAAAGCTCGTGATGGCCCAGCGCGCGCTCATGAACGAGGTAGTCTCGCCCAGGAACAGCAGGATGATGGTCAGGCCGATCAAAAAGGCGCAGGTGGTGAGCAGCGCGATGCAGCCATTGGTCAGGCGGCCGCGGGTGCGCAAGGTGGCGAGTTCGGCCAGGCTGGCGCGTACCACTTCGTCGTCCCGGCTGGCGCGTACCTGTTGCTCCACCAGGCGCGCGCGGTCGATGATGCGGGCGAGCCGCCCGGCCACCGCGGCGATCATGCCCGATACCGCTGTCAGCAGGAACACCGGCGCCACCGCCAGCTGGATGCCGTGCGTGATGGTGTTCGAATCCAGGGGGAAGAGGGCCATGGTAGCGGTCAGAAATTGCGACCTGCCGATTATCGGCAGGCGCGGCGGGCGGCGGATGGCATTCGAATCGGGTGGCTGCGGATAGTCGCGCAGGCCAGCGCCTGCCGGACTGGCTCAGGGCAGGGCACGCACCCAGGTGGTGATGGTTTGCGCCATCGGGTCGGTCGCCTTGGGCGCCCGGATATCGCCGGCCAGCACATGTTGTCCCTGGCTCTCGCTGTAGTCGACGACCTGCAGTTTCTTCTGCGCGCTGCCGTTGCGCGCGAACGCGACCCGGGTTTCTGCCGGGTCGACGGTCCGGTCGGCCTCGCTGTAGAGCACCAGCACCGGTGTGCGGAATTGCGCCAGGTCGCTGTCGCGCACGTGTTTGACCAGCGCCATCATCGGAAACAGCGCCCGGGTCGGATACTGGTTGGTCCAGGCCTGGGCTTCGCGTGCATCGCCGGGCATGCGTCCGCGGGTGTCGCCCTCCAGCGCCAGTGCGATCTGCCGGCCCCATGGCCCGTTGATGATCTCCGAGCGTTTGTCGCGCGGTCCGTAGTTGGGCGAGACGAAGGCATAAGCCGCCACCTGGGCGCCCAGGGGTTGCAGGGCCAGCCAGCTGCCCAGCGTGGCACCGGTGGACACGCCGATCACCAGCACCCGCTCGCCCAGCGTCTGGCCGATACGGACCGCCTCCAGCGTATCGGCCAGCCAGTCCTGCACGCTGGCCTCGCCCATTGCCGGGCCGGAGCGGCCATGGCCGGCCAGCCGGGTGTAGAACAGGTTGGCACCGAGTTGTTGCGCCACCCGGTCGGCCAGGGGTGCGGTCTCGGCGCGGCTGGCGGAGAAACCATGCAGGTAGACCACTGCCCAGGGCGTGCGCTGCTGCGCCGCCCCGTGCCAGACGATGGTTTTTTGCAGCCCGGGCCGGATGTCCGTCAACACCGCCTCCTGTTGCGCGAGCCAGCTGTCGAGCGCGTTGATGTCGTCCGGCGCCACGACGCGTTGCGTCGGTGTTTCGGGTCCGAATTCGTTGCGTGGTCCGGTTGCGACGATCACGCCCAGCAGCGCCAGCGTGATGGTGACGCCCGCGACGATGCGGCGCCAGCGCCGGCGTCGCGCAGATGCGCTTGTTGGTGCTGCTGTCATGGTGCGGCTCCCGTATCAGTTTCGGTTTCGGTTTCGCGGGCAAGTTCGGATGGCACCTGGATCGGCATCGATAACAGGATCTGCGCCATGCCCTTGCCCAGGGCGTCATTACGCATCGAGGTCATGCCACCGCCATCGAGTGCCTGCTCGCAGACGAAATTGAACGCGTGGATACCCGGCAGCTCGTAACGCGTGACGCGTCCCTTGACCAGGTGGGCCAGCCAGGACGCCACCGCCGCCTCCGTCAGTTGCGCGCGCAGCAGCGGCAGCAGTTCCGCTCGCCGGGCGATCACGCCGATATTGGACGTGTCTCCCTTGTCGCCACTGCGTGCCCAGGCCAGGCGGATCAACGGCAAGCGGATGTGCTCGCCGGTTGGATCAGCGGATGGCGGCGGCGCAGACGGCGTCTGCGCGGTGCTGCCCACCCTGGCGCAGGCCTGTTGTGGCGCAGCCGCGTCGGTGCTGGCGACGCCGGCCGGTGACACCACCATCATGGTTTCGCCACCGACGATCTGCACCTGCGCGGTGACATGTTCCTTGGGCAGCAGGAATGCGAACTGCCGGATCAACGGGGAAGGCGATGCACGGCCGCCGCCGGCGCCGGTGGTGCCCGGTGCCCAGGATGTGCCGGCCGGCGCGATCTCGCGTGCCAGCAAGGCCAGTGCCTCCTTGCGCGGGTGGCTGGCGCTGAGCCGCAGGATGACCTCGCGCGTGTCGCCGGCCCGGGCATGGGGTCCGTAGCAGGACTCCGCACCCAGCACCTCGATATGGGTGGCGGTGCAAGGCGCCATGCCGGCGGCCGCCAGCAATTCCGATACGCGGGTGAGGATCGCCTCGCCGGTGCGCCGGGCCTTGGCCGGCGCGTCGAAGCCGACGATGGTCAACTGGCTGGCGATGCGGTAGCCGTCCATCCAGGTGGCGCTGACCTTGTAGCTGTCGGTCGGCGGCAGGCCTTTCGCGCCATGCACCTCGACCTGGTCCGGGCCGACCTGGCGCATCCGGACCTGGGTGAAGTCGCAGACCACGTCCGGCAGGACGTAGCGCGCCGGATCACCGATCTCGTACACCATCTGCTCGGCCAGCACCGCCGGCGTGACCAGCCCGCCGGTGCCGGCGGGCTTGCTGCAAATGAAGTCGCCGTCGATGCCGACATCGACGATCGGATAACCGATATGGGGCCAGTCGGGCACCGTGTCCCAGTCGGTGAACAGGCCGCCGGTGGCCTGGCAGCCGCATTCGATGATGTGACCGGCCAGGCAGCCGGCGGCCAGCCGGTCCCACTCGGACAATTTCCAGTCGAAGGCATGGAGCAGCACACCCAGCGTCACTGCGGAGTCGACACAACGCCCGGTGATCACCACCTGCGCGCCGGCGTCGAGCGCGGCCTTGATCGGCATGGCGCCCAGGTAGGCATTCGCGGTCAGCAACTGCTGCGGCAAGGTTGCGCCGCACTGCATGTCGATGGGGGGTACGGCCTGTTCGCGCAAGCCGGGGACAAGCGGCAACACATCGTCGCCGGTGACCACCGCGATCTTCAGCGCGACGCCTTGCGCCTGGGCCAATGCCGCCAGCGCGGCCGCGCAGGCCTGCGGATTCACGCCGCCGGCATTGCTGACAACCCGTATGCCGCGGGCCACGACGTCCTGCAATACCGACTGCATCGCGACCGTGATGAAGTCGGTCGCATAACCGAGTTCGGATCTCTTGAGCCGGGCGCCGGCCAGGATGGCCATCGTCAATTCGGCCAGGTAGTCGAACACCAGGTAGTCGATCTGGCCGCTCGCCACCAGCTGCGGCGCGCCGACACTGCTGTCGCCCCAGAAGCCCGATGCGCCGCCGATGCGCACCCGCTTGCCGATAGTGCGCGGCGGGGCCATGGCTATTTGCCGGTCCAGTTCGGCTTGCGTTTCTCGCGGAAGGCGAGTTGGCCTTCGGCGGCATCGCCGGTCAGCGCGAACAAGGCGATCTGGCTTTCGGTGAAGGCCATCGACTCCTCGAAGGCCATCATCTCGATCTTCTTCATCGTGTACAGGCCGCGGCGGATCGCCGCCGGCGACTTGTCGAGCAGTCGGCCGAGCAGCCAGTCGACGCCTTCGTCCAGGTCTTCGCGCACATGGTTGATCAGGCCGTATTCGAGCGCCTGGGCCGCGGTGATCGGCTCGCCGGTGATGCACATCTCGGACAGGATGCGCCGCGGCAGCAACTTGTCGAGCACGCTGAGCACCTGGGCCGGGAACAGGCCGACCTTGACCTCGGGCAGGCCGAAGATCGCCTTGGGCGTGGCCACCGCCATGTCGCACATCGCCATCACGCCCATGCCGCCGGCCATGCAGGCGCCGTTGACGCGGGCGATCAGCGGCACGGTGGACTGGCGCGCAATACGGAACAGGTTGGCGAAACCGGCATGCGGTTCCGAATAGTCGAACTGGAACGAGGTGCCGGTCTGCAGATCGGCGCCGGCGCAGAAGGCGCGATCGCCCGCGCCGGTGATGACGACCGCGCGTACCGAGCGGTCCCGGTTGGCATGTGTCAGCGCCTGGCCCAGGCTGTCGAGCACGCCCGGGCTGATCGCGTTGCGCCGCTCCTCGCGGTTGATCGTCAACCACAACACCGCGCCGCGTTGCTCTTGCAGTAGTTCCTCGGGCTTGTTGTCGTCCATGCTCTGCTCCTGTGCGTGTAGTTGTGGCCGGGCCGGCGCAAGCCGGGCGTACGGCGGTCCGGCGCAGTGCGGCGCGGTTCGCGGCCCATTCTGCGCTTCGCTCGCACGATTCTAGGGTCACCGGTGACGCAGGCTGCTGGCCTGCCTGCTGTGTGACAACTTCGTGCAGACGTCGTGTCGTCGGCCTGGCTCTGTGATACTTCGCGCATGCAGTTTGTCAACATTCCCCTGCTGGCGGTCTCGGCGCTGGTTTTCATCAGCGTGTTGATCGGCCTGTTCTCCACCCGCGTCGGCTTCTCCTTCCTGCTGGTTTTCCTGCTGGCCGGCGTGTTGACCGGCGAGGATGGCGTGGTCGGGTTTCGTTTCGACGACTATGTGCTGAGCTTCTGGGTCGGCAACATCGCGCTGGCCATCATCCTGCTCGACGGTGGCTTGCGTACCGCGTACGCGACTTTTCGCACCGGCCTCAAGCCGGCATCGCTGCTTGCCTCGCTGGGTGTCGTCATCTGCGCCGGCATCACCGCGGTGGCCGGCGTGTTGTTTGTCGGGCTGGACTGGCCGACCGCCTTGTTGCTCGGGGCGATCATCGGGTCCACCGACGCGGCGGCGGTGTTTGCGCTGCTCACCCGCTCCGGCGTCGTGCTCAACGAACGCGTGGCCACCACGCTGGAGATCGAGTCCGGCGTCAACGATCCGATGGCGGTCTATCTGACCCTGGCTTTCATCGCCTTGATCAGCGCCGGTACCGCGACCGGCTCGACCGGATCACCGGCGTCGACGATGGCGCTGGCCTTTGCGCAGCAATTCGGCTGGGGTGCGTTGTTCGGCATCGGCGGCGGCTTCGCGATGGCCGGCCTGTTGCGTAAGGTGGCCTCGCGCGATGCGGGGGGCGGCGTGCTGGCCTTGCTGGTCGGCGCCGGTGGCCTGGCGACGTTTGCCGCCACCGGCCTGATCGGAGGTTCGGGGTTTCTGGCGGTTTATCTGTTCGGCCTGATTGTGGCCAATCGCGCCAGCGCGGCGGTCCAGCCGATCCTGGGCGCGATGGACGGGTACGCCTGGTTGTCCCAGGCCGGCATGTTCCTGCTGCTGGGCTTGCTGGTCACGCCGTCGTCGATGCAGGGTTATGTCGTCCCTGGCCTGGCGGTGGCCTTGACGCTGATCTTCGTGGCTCGCCCGATCGCGGTATGGATCTGCCTGTTGCCGTTTCGCTTCACTGCACGCGAGACCTGGTTCATCGCCTGGGTCGGCCTGCGCGGCGCGGTGCCGGTGGTGCTGGCCTTGTTCCCGCTGCTGGCCGGAACGCCGCAGGCCGGGGTGGTGTTCAACATCGCCTTCCTGGCGGTGGTGACGTCCTTGCTGCTGCAGGGAACCACCATCGGGCTGGTCGCACGTCGGCTGGGTGTGGCGATGCCGGATGCGGACGATGAACGACAGACCCGTGCGGTATTCCGCGACTTTGCGCTGGACGCCTCCACCCCGGTCGGCTCGATCTGCGAGTTCTACAACCTGCCTGCAACCAGCGACCCGCAACAGCCTCTGGGCGAGTGGATGGCATGGGAGTTGCGCCGCCCGCCGGTGGCCGGTGACAGCGTGGCCTGGGGGTCCGCGACCTTTGTCGTGCGCGAACTGGTCGATGGCCGCATTGCGCAGGTCGGCCTGGGGCTGGCGTCCTGAGATCCTGCGCCGGCCTTGCAGGCAGCCGACCGGGCGCACTGGGCCTGTTCGACCCGCCGTACAACGGGACGTCCTGATCGGCCGCGTGTCAGGTACCGATACGTCCGCCGGCGAGCCTGGTGAAAACTCCCGGGATCGGCGGGTGGTGTGCAACATGCCAGAATGGGCGCAGCGCCACGCATGACATCATGTCCCGCCGAGTCACCCAGATCCTGCTTTTCATATTGACCGTCGCCGTCATCATCGGCGTGGCGGTCGTGCTGGTGTTGCAGCTGCCCACATTCGGCGGCGAGTTCTCCGGCGAGCGACTCGAGCGCATGCAACGCTCGCCGCAGTATGTCGACGGCAAGTTCGAGAACACGCCGCCCTACGAGGCTTCGCTGGACCTGTGGCAGAACATCCAGGACTATTCCGGCGGACAGGTGCGCGAGCCGGCGTTCGCGATCCCAGTGTTGCCCTTGCCGGCCGGTAGCCTGCAGTTGCCGCCGGAGGCCGGACTGCGTGCGGTCTGGTTCGGTCATTCCACCGTGCTGGTGGAGATCGACGGCGTGCGCATCATGACCGACCCGATGTTGTCGCAGCGCGCCTCGCCGCTCCAGTTTTTCGGCCCGCAGCGCATGCATGCGCCGCCGGTTTCGCTGGCGCGGCTGGAGGGTATCGACGCGGTGGTGATATCGCACGACCATTACGACCACCTGGACATGGACACGGTGTTGCAACTGGCGCGTGGTGGCAGCCACTTCTATGTCGGGCTTGGCATTGGCGCGCACCTGCAGAGCTGGGGCGTGCCGCTGACGCATATCCATGAGATGGACTGGTGGGACAAGGCCGAGATCAAGGGCGTGGAGATCCACAACACGCCGGCGCGCCACTACTCCGGCCGCAAGCGCATGGACGACTCCACCTTGTGGTCGTCCTGGATGATCAAGAGCGCCGGTTACGCGGTGTACTACAGCGGCGACACCGGCTACGGTCCGCACTTCGGCGAGATCCGCCGGCGCCTGGGCGCGCCGGACCTGACCTTGATGAAGGTCGGCGCCTACGGGCACAGCTGGCTCGATATCCACATGGACCCGGAATCGGCGGTCCAGGCCCAGCGCGACCTGGGCGCCGCGACGCTGCTGCCGGTGCATTGGGCGACCTTCAACCTGTCCTACCACGCCTGGGTCGAACCGATCGAACGCACGCTGGCCGCCGCCAGGGCGCATGACGTGCAGGTGATCACACCACGTGTCGGCGAGCCGTTCGAGCTGGGCAAGCCGTTCGTCAGTCAGGCGTGGTTTCGGGGCGGGCCTTGAAGCTTTTGAATGGGGTGTGCCTGACGGTGTGTTGCCAACGGGTGTTCAGTCGCGGGTTGGCACGACCGCGTCGAAGGCTTTCGGGCGGCACGGCTTGTCTTCCCCGGTCGCTTGCCGGGTGCAGGCGTGCACGCGAGGTTCGCCGTCGAAGCTAGACCAGGAGCGCCAAGACAGCCTTGACCGCCGTCGTGACCGGGCCGCTCATCTGGGCCACACTCTTGGCCGCATCGATCAGTCCCTCGGCTGACAACTCATACCAGCGTTTGCGGGGCTCCTTCGACACAGCTTCTGCCGTCAGGCTGGCGAGGTCCTTCGACACGGCTTCGGCCTGCTCCGGCGGCAACTGCTTCGCCATCTCGGCCACCTTGGCGGTAAGCTCTTTCAGCGCTTCCTTGAGTGGCTCCTGCACATCGGCGCCAGCGGCCTTGTTGAAGCTGTTCTGGATATTCTGAGCCGTCACCACATTGAAGTCGCCGGCGACGGTAACGTTGCCAAGTTGGATGTGCGTGTTCATTTGCGTTCCAATGATTTGAGTGATGACAGGCGCCGCTGTTTCCGCCAGTCGGAGATAGCGCGCCACCTTCCTGCTTGCCTTTTGCCCCAGTGCGCTGAAGGAGGCCAATTGGCCGGGCAAGGCCGTGCTCCAGGCTGAACGTGCCACTTCGAGCAACTGTGCTTGCTCGACGCCGTGACTGATGGGTTTGGTCATCAAAGGCAAGCTTCGTTCGAGGTAGTCGTTCAACTCATGAGCCTGCGGCACGGAGTTCCCCAACCGCTGCAAGGCCGTGGCCTCCAGCACGAGTCGCAGGCACTCCCGCTCGCAGTGAAGACGGACCAGGTGGATTCGCAGCTTCCGAAGTTCGTCGGATCGGGTGCCCGGCGCATCACAGCGCAGCAGCCAGGTGCTCAGTCTTTGGCCGGCGATCTCGAGCCAGGCGTGTTGCAGCACTTCCGCGCCGACCCGGGCGCTGGACGCGACCCGGGCATGCGGCAGGGTCGAAAGCCCATCGGCGGAACGGTGTTCGATGATCAGCGCGGGCTCGCCGGCAACGACCCACCAGTCCTGCGGCTGAATGGCGGCCTTTCGATCGGTGCTGGCGTGCAGAAAGTGGCGCGCCAGATCGCTGCCGGCGTTGAGCAGCGGCTTGGTGGGGCTCTGCTGCCGCCAGCGCACCGGCAAAGTCGTACTCTCGGCCAGCAATTGCACCGTTTCGACCGGGGACAGCGGTTTGTCGAACGACCGTGTGATCCGAAACCCGATCTCGTATCTTCCAACGATGCCACTGCAATAGAAGCGCCGGAACACATGGCTGATCGTGCTTGCGGCAAACGCATCGCCGACGATCTGGTAGCGAAGTCGGTTTGGCAACCGGAGTACAAGCGAGGCATCGGCGAAGTTGTCCTCACCCGCCCACTCGTCGACACCACCC
>JBFJZP010000082.1:0-8620 GCA_041622095.1 Burkholderiaceae bacterium
ACCCGGCCGGGCTCGGCCGCGATCCTTGCCGTCGCCATCGTCGCGCTCGTTCTTCCTAACCTTCTCGCAAGAATCAAGCGGCGCCGCCTGCAGGCGAATACCGCCATTGCTCAGGAGCAAACGCAGTGAAAGTCAAAAAAGTCACCTGTCACGTTCTCAGCACGCCGATCGAGAAGCCGTTCACGTCGTCGCGCGGCTGGCTCTACAAGACGCGTGGATCGTGCATCGTCGAAATAGAGGCCGATGACGGCACTGTGGGTTGGGGCGAGTGTTACGGCCCCTCGGCAGTGGCCAAGGCCTATATCGAGACCCAGTTCGCACCCCGCATCCTGGGCCGCGAGGTCTTCGATGTCGAGGTGATCTGGGAAGACCTGTACAACCGCATCAAGGACTACGGCGGCAAGGGCATGGCCTCGGCCGCGCTCAGCGGCATCGACATCGCGTTGTGGGACCTGATGGGCAAATCCTGCGGCAAGCCGATCCACAAGCTCATCGGCGGGGCCTTCCGCACCGAGGTCACCTGTTATGCGACCGGCCTGTATTTCATCGACATGGACCGCCTGATCGAGGAGGCGGTGGAAGAGGCACAGGCTTATGTGGCCGAAGGCTTCTCCGCGGTCAAGATGAAGATCGGCCTGGGCGACGCCAAGCTCGACATCTGCCGTGTGGCGGCGGTGCGTGACGCCGTCGGCCCGGATGTCCGGCTGATGGTGGATGCCAACCACTGCATGACGGTGCCCCAGGCGATCCGCATCGGGCGCGAACTGGAAAAACTCGACATCGACTGGTTCGAGGAGCCGATCTCGCCCGAGGACATCGACGGCTATGTCGAGGTCACGCGCGCACTGGACATGGCCGTGGCCGGTGGCGAAAACGAGATGACACGCTGGGGTTTTCGCGACCTGGTGGTGCGCAAGGCGATGGACATCGTGCAACCCGACGTCTGCGCCGCCGGCGGCATCAGCGAGTGCCGCAAGATCGCCACACTGGCCTCCGCGCATGGCGTGGAGTGTGTGCCACATGCCTGGGGCTCGGTGATCGGTGTGGCCGCCACGCTGCATTTCCTCGCCGCATTGCCGGACCAGCCCCCGAGTTTGCGCCCGGTCCCCCCGATGTTCGAGTTCGAACAATGCGAGAACCCGTTTCGCGACCAGCTGGCGAAGACGCCTATCGTGCAGCATCGCGGAAAGATCCAGATTCCGACCGGCGCCGGTCTTGGCATCGACATCGATCGCAGCGTGCTGGATCGTTACCGCGTCGGCTGAACCACACACACCCATTCTCAAGAAGCCGAATCAACAAGGAACACACGATGCGATTTGTCAGCTTCCTGGGCCCGGACGGTGACGCAGTGGCAGGTGTGCTTGTCGACGGCAACGGCAACACGCACGGTGATGCCGAACCCCGTCAGGTCATCGATCTGGCCCACCCGCAGTGCCAGGCCCTGCTGGCGGGTGCGCCGCCCTCTGTGCTGGCGCTGGTTGAAATGGGCCTTGCCGCCTGCGTGCAGCGGATTGCCGCGGCAACCATCCCCGCCGCCGCCATGCGGCGGCTGGACGACGTGCAGTTGCTGGCGCCATTGCGACCGGGCAAGGTCATTGGTGCTGCATTCAACTTCACCGACGCGCTGGCCGAACGCAACATGGCACACCCAGCCGAACCGGTGACATTCTTCCGGTCGGGCTGCACGGTGATCGGCCCGAATGAACCGATCCTGATTCCACCCGATGTCGGCAACGTCGGTTACGAAGCCGAACTCGCCGTCGTTATCGGCCGGCGCGCCCTGCACGTGGACGCGGCCGACGCCATGTATTACGTGGCCGGTTATGCGGCGCACAACGACGTCAGCGGCAGCGACCAGGTCAAGGCCGATGGCGGCAACTTCGTACGCGGCAAGAACATGCCGGCATCCGCGCCGCTGGGTCCCTGGTTGCTCAGTGCCGATGCGCTGCCCGACCCCCATGCGGTGGGCATCCGGCTGGACATCGATGGCCGTGCACTGCAAGACGGCTCGACCGCGAACATGCTGCACCGCATCCCCGAACTGATCGCCTGGATCTCGCGACACATGCCACTGGAGCCCGGCGACGTGATCGCCACCGGTACGCCGGCAGGCGTCGCCGCCATGCACCAGCCCACGGCCTGGCTGCGCCCCGGCACCACGGTCACCGTAGCGGTCGCCGGTTTGGGCCGCCTCAGCAATCCGATCCAGCAAGGAGCCGCTTTTCATGATCAATGAGACCACCGCCACACGGCCACGGGTATTGCTGACCAACGCCATTCACCCCGATCTGATGCCCGAACTGCAAGCGTCGTGCGACGTGATCCTCGCGCCCGATACGCGGCCGGACACACTGAAAAAGATGATTGGCGACATCGACGGCCTGATCGTGCGCAGCCAGTTGCCACCGGACCTGTTCGACCATGCCCCGCGCCTTAAGGGCATCGTGCGCCACGGCGTCGGACTGGACATGATTCCGGTCGCAGCGGCCACGGCCCGTCAGATACCGGTCGCGAACCTCCCGGGCTCCAACACCACGGCCGTGGTCGAATACTGCGTCGCCGCAATGCTGCACCTGCGCCGCGGCCTGGCTCTGATCGACACCCGGCTGCGCGAAGCCGGCTGGGCCGTGGCCAGGCCACTGGCCGACCACACGCTGGAGCTGGCCGGCAGCCGACTCGGCATAGTCGGCGTGGGCGCGGTCGGTTCCCGCCTGGCTGCGGTCGGCGCTGGACTAGGCATGCAGGTGACGGGCCTGACACGTCGACCCGAACGGCTGCCCGCCGGCGTGGTGGCGGCAGGCAAGCAGACCCTGTTCGCCAAGTCCGACGTGGTGGTTCTGAGCTGCCCGCTAAACGAACAAACACGTGGCCTTGTTGACGCCGCCACGATCGCGTCGATGAAACCCTCTGCGTTGCTGATCAATGCGGCACGTGGGCCTGTCATCGACACATTCGCCCTGGTCACCGCACTGCGCGCCGGCAAGCTCGGTGGCGCCGCACTCGACGTGCACGACCAGCAGCCATTGACCGGCAACGAAGCCACCTTCGACTGCCCGAACCTGTTGCTGACACCCCACGTGGCGGCCATCACCGCCACCAGCATGCGGGCCATGAGCCGCGGCGCCGTGGACACGTTGCTGGCGCTGCTCAAGGGCGGGCAACCATCGAATGTCGTCAATCCCGAGGTATTCCGGAACTGAGCCACTATGGTTCCCGCACCACCACTTTCACTCCACTACCGCTCACACACCATGCGTATCGCCGACATCCGGGCCGTCCCGATCTCCTTTCCTGTCCCTGCCGACAAGTCGGTGCAACTGGGCATCGGTCGCAGCGTCAAGCGCGACGCGGTGCTGGTACGTGTCGAGACCGACCAGGGCCACATCGGCTGGGGCGAAGCCCACCACGGCCGCAGCCCGGGCGCCATAGCCCGCTTGATCGACACCACGATGCGCGAACTGGTGCTGGGCTTCGACGCCCGCGACGTGGTCGGTGTCTGGGCCCGCGTATACAAGATGCAACTCGCCAGCCATGGCATGGGTGCGGCCGCCGCGCTGGCGCTCAGCGGCCTGGACATGGCGCTCTGGGATCTGCGTTGCCAGGATACCGGCGCCCCGCTATATCGCCTGCTGGGCGGGTCACCCAAGCCGATCAAGGCGTATGCCGGCGGCATCGCGCTGGGTTGGCAAGAGCCCGCGCTGCTGGTCGAAGAAGCCCAGCGCCACATCACCACCGGTTACCGCGCGCTGAAGTTGCGTGTCGGCGACACGGCGGCGAAGGACATCGCACGGGTACACGCCGTGCGTCTGGCCGTGGGCGAGCACATCGACATCCTAGTGGACGCCAATACCGCCTACAGCCTGGACGATGTGCGCAAGGTCATGCCGGCATTCGAGGATGCTGCGGTGGGCTGGCTCGAAGAACCTTTCCCGCCGCTGGACCGTCGCGCCTACGCACAGGCCGCCAGCCTCGGTCGTGTGCCGCTGGCCGCCGGTGAAAACCACTACACGCGTTATGAATTCGCGACCCTGCTCGACGATGGCCATGTGCAGTTCATACAACCCGACCTGTCCAAGACCGGCGGTGTCACGGAAGCCATGCGTATCGCGGCCATGGCCAGCGCCCACAAGCTGACGGTGAATCCGCATACCTCGGCCACCGCCATCAACATGGCGACCACCTTGCACTACCTGAGTGCCGTCGACAACGCGGGCTACTTCGAGGGTGATGTGACCAGCCTCAATCCCTTCCGTGACCAGCTTGCCGACAAGTTACCGTACCAGCTCGATCGCAATGGATGTGTCAGCGCCCCGGAAGGTATAGGCATCGGGTTGAAGATCAATCTGGACTTCATTGCGGCACACCCGCTGATCGACGGTCCCTGTTACGTTTAATCGCGCCGGAAGACGGCAGGCATGCCCCCGGGGCGCGGCAACACGGCACACCATCATGCCGCCAACCGATCACCGCAGTCCTGTCCCAGACACATGGCGATTCGGCCCCATGCGTGCTTTGCCAGCGCCCGTGCATGACGCCGGCACAGTTCGTCGACCAGGGACGCTGATCCAGCGTTGACCGCAAGAAGGTCGGCCTGCCAGGTCCACCGATCCACCCGGGAACGGGCGTCATGCGACAAATGCGGCGTCATGTATGCGTCTGGTCAGCTACCAATCCCACGAGGGTCCCGCCTGGGGCGTCCTGTTGCCCGCAGGCGTGGTGCCCAGCGCCCGGCTCGGCCCCGACGCCGATGTCCGGGATGCCGTCTTCGGCTACGCCTGCTTCAACGACGGCTCGCTGCGCGACTTCCAGCGCAAGACCTCCCAGTGGACCATCGGCAAGAACTTCGATGCCACCGGTGCTTTCGGCCCCTGCCTGGTCGGCGCCGATGAGTTGCCCCGGACTGCGTCGGACTGCACGTCGAGACGCGCCTGAACGGCCAGGTCATGCAAAGCACCAACACCCAGGACATGGTCTTCGGCGTCGCACGCACCATCGCACGGCTCTCCGAGAGCCTCACGCTGCAGCCCGGCGACGTCATCATCATGGGCGCTGCGGGCAGCGTCGGCTACGCGCGCAACCCTCCCGTCTGGATGAAACCCGGCGACACCTTCGAGATCGACATCGAGTCCATCGGTGTCCTCTCCAACCCCGTCACAACATGAGCCACCTCGCCATCGACCGCAGGCGGGAACCCCAGCGACAGTTTCGCCAGGTTATACGCCGAAGCATTGGGCAAGCAACTCAAGCAGACGGTGCTGGTCGACAACAAGTCCGACGCCTCCGGCGCGATCGGCTCGCTGGAAACACCGCACACGAATCGCCCGCTTTGGTGACCTGGGAAGATCCCGGGACCGGCAGCCACCCGTCACCCGGGCTGCTTGTTGCGACCGGTTGCAATTGTCGCAATACGACGGCTATTCATGGGGAATTGGCCCTTGTCCCGCGAGCGGGGCCTGTGCCACAGTAATGCTTGTGTTGCGGCCGGGCCGATTCGCTCGTGCCGCAACTGCCGCGATGGAGGCGCCACATCCGGCGCGATGCCGTCAATGCACAGGATCACGCATGGGAAACAACGTCAGATATTCCGCTTCGACCGACAAGGCTGGCGGCCGGCTCGGCTGTCCGCGATGTGGCAACGACGTGGTGCGCATACCGCGCCGACTGCTCGATCGCTTGTACAGCCTGTTCGTGCCGGTGCATCGTTACCGCTGCCGCCAGCACGCATGCCAATGGGAGGGTCGCATCAAGGTCAGCGACCCTGCTGCAACCCGCCGCGCGCCGCACTGAACGCTGCGGCGTCTCGGCGCTTGCGCGCATCACAGCACGCGTATCACTTCTTGGGCTTGGACACCTCGTTGCCGATGACGCCGCCGACCGCGGCGCCAGCGCCGGTACAGGCCAGGCCGCCACACAGCACGTTACCCACCACACCGCCGATGGCAGCACCGGTGGCAATGCCTTTTTCCTGTTGCGTCATGCCGGCACAACCGGCCAGGCCCAGCGTCGCCGCCAGTGCCAGTGCGGGTATCAACAGGAATCTACGATGTGCTTGTTTCATGGTGAAAATCTCCAGTGGTTTGTCGTGGTGTGGTGTGGCATGGCGGCCTTGCCGCCATGGTTTACGGGCGTACCGTGATCTCGTTCTTGACCATCGTCACGCCCTTGACACCCTGGGCGATCCGCTGGGCTGCATATTTCTCATCGCTGTTCTTGGCAAAGCCGGACAACATCACGGTGCCGTTCAAGGTCTCGACCTTGATCGAAGTTCCGTCGACCTGCTTGTCCTCGAGCATGCGGGTCTTGACCAGCGTCGTGATGCCGGTGTCGTCCACATAGGCACCTACCGTCTGCTGGCCGCGCGAGACGGCGCATCCGGTGGCGGTGAGCAAGACGGCTGCGGCGATGGCGGCAGCAAAAGAAGTACGAATATTCATGGCAATCTCCTGTTCAATTCAACATGGGCATGCACTTGGGCAACCCGGTGGTGAAGGGCCCCACCACCCGTGGGCATGTCGCATCCCGCTTCCGCCGGCGCCGCTGCGACAAGACCATGGGATACATGGGTTGCCAACGGTGCTGTGGGCTCGGGACCCGGGCCGACTCCGCTTGTGTCGCTCCCATGGATCGACTGTAGGCGCCCAGCCGCCAACGCCCCATCGGCGAGCGCCGCCTCACCACGTAGGACGATGCCCCATGCCGCCCATCAATCGGGCCACGGCCGACGAAAACCGACGTAGCATCCACAAGCCACCCAGGAGAACCGGACCATGACGAACACGCGTACCGAATCCGACAGCTTCGGCCCGATCGAAGTCCCTGCCGACGCCTTGTGGGCGGCACAGACCGCCCGCAGCCTGCAGTTCTTTGCGATCGGCGAACAACGCATGCCACTGCAACTGGTCCATGCGCTGGCCTGGATCAAATGGGCCGCAGCCCAGGTCAATCGCGACCTCGGATTACTCGCGCCGCCACGCGCCCAGGTCATCGCCGACGCCGCGCAGTTGGTCGCACAAGGCGGCTTCGACGACCAGTTCCCGTTGTCGGTCTGGCAGACCGGCTCCGGCACCCAGAGCAACATGAACGTCAACGAGGTGATCGCCACACTGGCAAGCCGCGCGCTGGGCGTGGCAAGCCCGGCACCCAAACGCATCCACCCCAACGACGATGTGAACATGGGCCAGTCGTCCAACGACGTGTTTCCCAGCGCGATGCATATCGCGGTGGCCGCCCAGACATTGCGCGACCTGCTGCCGGCATTGACGCTGCTGCGCAGCGAACTGGCGGCCAAGGCTGCGCAATTCGCGGACACGGTCAAGATCGGCCGCACCCATTTGCAGGACGCCACCCCGGTTCGGCTGGGCCAGGAGTTCGGCGGCTACGAGGCCCAGCTCGCGATGTGCGAACAGCAGATCCGCCACACGGTATCGGCAGTTCATGCGCTGGCGATCGGCGGCACCGCGGTCGGCACCGGATTGAACACCCATCCGGAGTTCGGCGCCCGGGTTGCCGCGTTGTTGTCGGAGCAACTGGGCATGCCGCTGCGCCAGGCGGACAACCTGTTTGCCGCAATGGCCGGTCACGAGGCGCTGGTGGCGCTGCATGCCGGACTGAAGATGCTGGCCATCGCGCTGACCAAGATCGCCTGTGACATCCGGCTGATGGGCAGCGGCCCGCGGGCCGGCCTGGGCGAATTGCAGCTACCGGAGAACGAACCGGGCAGTTCGATCATGCCGGGCAAGGTCAACCCGACGCAGGTGGAGGCATTGACCATGGTCTGTGCCCAGGTCATCGGCCACGACGCGGCCGTCGGATTCGCCGCCAGCCAGGGCCACTTCGAACTCAATGTCTACAAGCCGCTGATCGCCTACGACACCCTGGACAGCCTGCGCCTGCTGGCCGATGCGATGCGCAGCTTCGCAAGCCACTGCGTCGCCCGGATCCAGGTCAACGAAACGCGGGTCGGGCAGTTGCTGCAGAGTTCGCTGATGCTGGTCACCGCACTGGTGCCGCATATCGGTTATGACCGCGCAACACGTATCGCCAAACACGCGCACCGCCAGGGCAGCAGCCTGCGCGAGGCGGCGCTGGAACTCGGCGAGGTGACGGCCGAACAGTTCGATGCCTGGGTCGACCCGCTGCAGATGCTCGAACCCCGCGCAGGCGGGAAGTCCCGCTGAGCTGCGTGTGCCGGCGATCGCGCCGGGACGCTCAGACGCCGGCCACGCCAGCATCCGCTGGCGCCACCTTGGCCGGGAGGACTGCAAAGATCACCGTCCCCGTCCCCGGTGTCGATTCGATGCTCAGTTTTCCGCCGCAGGCCTCGACCCGGAACCGCATGCCGACCAGTCCGTATGCCGATGTCCGCTTGGCTTGCGGATCGAAGCCGGCGCCGTTGTCGCGCACCGACAACTCGATCATCTCGCCGCGCCTGCGCAGCTTGATCCAGACCTTGCTTGCGCCGGCATATTTGGCGATGTTGGTAATCGCCTCCTGCACCAGCCGGTAGGCGACGAGTTCCGAGGCAGGCTCGAGTTCGACCGGGTCGTGTACACACTCCACCTCGACACCCGTGTTGTCGGCAAACTCGCGCGCCAGGATATCGAGCGTCGCGGGCAGC
>JBFJZP010000083.1:0-8608 GCA_041622095.1 Burkholderiaceae bacterium
CCCTGGTTCGTGCGCGACGAACGCCTGTACCTGATGCCGGGCGACTCGCCAATGGGCCTGCGCCTGCCGCTCGACTCCTTGCCGTGGATCAGCGCCGCCGATTTCCCGTACCACACACCGCAGGACCCCTACGACGCACGCGGGGATCTGCCGCCGTATGCGGCGATGGCCGGCCGTTACGGCATGGCGGATTCCGGCGCCGCCGCGGCGTCCGTCGGGGCAGATGCCCGGTCGAACGTGCCCGGGGTGACCCCGTACATTGCGGGCTCCGGCGCCTTGTCCGAAGCCAGGCGCGTCCTGCAGCAGCCGGGCCCGGGCGCCGTTGGTGACAACCCGGCAGCTGTTGCCGGGCAGTCCGAGCCGGCAGACTTCGTGCGCATGCCGCAGCGCCAGGAATCGGCCCACTGGCTCAGTCGCACCGCCCTGTGCGTCGAGGTCCGTGACCCGCGCCGCGCCAGTGGCCCGAAGGCCGAGGCCGTCGGCCATGCGTCGGGCGTCATGTACGTCTTCATGCCGCCAATGGAGAAGCTGGAGGACTACCTGGACCTCCTCGCCGCGATCGAGGCCACCGCACTCGCGCAAGGCGTCAAGCTGGTGCTCGAGGGCTACCCGCCGCCGCGTGATCCACGCCTGAAGCTGCTGCAGGTCACGCCGGACCCCGGTGTCATCGAGGTCAACGTGCATCCGGTCAACAACTGGCGCGAGCTGGTCGAAAACACCGAATTCCTGTACCACGTGGCCTGGGAATCGCGCCTGTCGGCCGAAAAGTTCATGACCGACGGCCGCCATACCGGCACCGGCGGCGGCAACCACTTCGTGCTTGGCGGCGCCACGCCGTCGGACAGCCCGTTCCTGCGCCGGCCGGAAGTGCTGGCCAGCCTGTTGCTGTATTGGCACAACCACCCCAGCCTGAGCTACCTGTTCAGCGGCATGTTCGTCGGACCGACCAGCCAGGCCCCTCGTGTGGACGAGGCGCGCAACGACCAGCTCTACGAACTGGAAATCGCGTTGCAGGAAATCCACCACAATCGCGAGAAATACGGCGCCAGCATGCCGCCGTGGGTGGTCGACCGCACGCTGCGCAACATCCTGATCGACGTGACCGGCAATACCCACCGCAGCGAATTCTCGATCGACAAGATGTACTCGCCCGACTCGGCCACCGGCAGGCTCGGCCTGCTGGAGTTGCGAGCCTTCGAGATGCCGCCGCATGCGCGCATGAGCATCGCGCAGCAGTTGCTGCTGCGCGCGCTGGTGGCACGGTTCTGGAAACAGCCTTACCGCGGCAACGTGACGCGCTGGGGCACCCAGTTGCATGACCGTTTCATGTTGCCGACCTTCATCCAGGCGGATTTCAACGATGTGATCGCCGAGATGCAACGGGCCGGATATCCGTTCGACCCGGCCTGGTTTGCGCCGCACTTGCAGTTCCGCTTCCCGCTGGTCGGCCAGATCCAGGTCAGCGGCATGGCGCTGACGCTGCGCAACGCCCTCGAGCCATGGCATGTCATGGGCGAGGAGAATGCCGCCGGCGGGACCGCCCGCTACGTGGACTCCTCCCTCGAGCGCATTGAGGTACATGTCAGCGGCTTCAACGAGAGCCGTTATGTGGTGACCTGCAATGGGCGCGCGATGCCGATGCAGCCCACCGGCATCGAAGGCAGTTATGTTGCCGGCGTGCGCTACAAGGCCTGGAACCCGCCGTCCTCGCTGCATCCGTCGATCGACATTCATTCGCCGCTGACCTTCGACGTCGTCGACACCTGGATGCAGCGCTCCATCGGCGGATGCCAGTACCATGTGACACACCCGGGCGGCCTGAGTTACGAGAGTTTCCCGGTCAATGCCAACGAGGCCGAAAGCCGGCGCCTGTCGCGCTTCGTCGCCATGGGACACACCGCCGGATCGATGCCGGACCTTCCCGCCAGCATCGACGTGCCTGCAAGCCGCGAGTTTCCGTTCACGCTGGATCTGCGCCACAGTCCGGCCACTGCATGAACGGCGAGTCGCCACCGCTGATGCCGGCACACCCCCCTGTGCCGCAAACTGCGCCGGAACCGGCGCAGGCACGGGCGGCGACCGGCCACTTCGACGAGTTGCGCGCCGCCGCCGGCCCGGCGCCGCCGGCACGCGGCGGCGCGAATGCGCAACCATGGTCTTGGCCGCAGCAGGCACCCCACTGGGAGCAGTTCTTCGAGCACCTGGGGCCGCAGACACCACGCGAACTCAACGACAAGGCGACCCGGTTGCAGCGCCAACTGCGCGACAACGGCGTCACCTACAACGTGTACTCCGATGCCGGCGGGCCGCAGCGCCCCTGGTCGCTGGATCTGTTCCCGTTCATTGTCAAGGAACAGGACTGGCGCACCATCGAGGCCGGCGTGCACCAGCGCGTGCGCCTGCTCGAGCATGTGCTCGACGACGTCTACGGCCCGCAGCAACTGCTCAAGCGCAACCTGCTGCCGCCGGCGCTGGTGCAGGGCCACCCGGGCTACATGCGCGCGATGCGCAACGTCGCACCGGTCGGCGGTACGCGGCTGCATATCGTGGCCTTCGACCTGGCCCATGGGCCGGATGGCAACTGGTGGATCGTGTCGCAGCACACACAGGCGCCCTCGGGCCTGGGTTACCTGCTGGAGAACCGTCTGGCGATCTCGCGCCTGTTCCCGCAGGCTTTCGAGCAGATGCGTGCGCAGCGGCTGGCCGGCGCTTACCGCGCGCTGGTCGACAACCTCAAGCAAGCCAGCCCGGGTGGACGCGATTCGCATATCGCGCTGCTCACGCCCGGCCCCTACAACGAGACTTTCTTCGAACACGCCTACCTGGCCCGTTACCTGGGCCTGACGCTGGTGCAAGGCGGCGACATGGTGGTGCGCGACGAACGGCTGTATCTCAAGACCTTGCGCGGCCTGGTTCCGGTGCACGGACTGCTCAAGCGTCTGGACGATCCGTTCCTCGATCCGCTCGAGCTGTGGCCCGACTCCACGCTGGGCATTCCCGGACTGCTGCAGGCCATCCGCGCCGGCAATGTCCTGGTGGCCAACGCCCCGGGTTCGGCCTTCCTCGAGTCGCCGGCCGTGCTCGGATTCCTGCCGGCCTTGTCGCGCCATGTGCTGAAAGAGGAACTGCAGTTGCCGTCGCTGGCGACCTGGTGGTGCGGCGAGCGTGCGGCCATGGACGCGGCGCTGCCGCGCCTGTCGGCCTGCGCCATCAAGTCGACTTATCCGACGGCCGGCGATGAACGCGGCTTCCAGTCGGCACTGGGACGCAACCTGTCGGCGCGCGAACTCGACGAGTGGGCCGGCCGCATCGCGCTGCATGGCGAGGACCATACGGTGCAATCCTATCTGCCCCTGTCGCAGATGCCGACCTGGCAACGCGGCGCCGACGCCGAAGCCGGGCAGGTGGTTCCGCGCTCGGCGATGCTGCGCGTGTTTGCGGTCTGCGACGGCGACAAGTCCTGGCAGGTGATCCCTGGCGGAATGGCCCGGGTCGCACACGACCGGGCCGAGATTGCCGCGATGCAGCGCGGCGCCAGCAGCGCCGACGTGTGGGTGATGACACAGGACGCGATCGACCGCACGACCTTGTTGCCGCCGGCATTGACGGTGGAGATGGTGGCCCAGCGCCGCCGACTGGTCACCAGCCGCGGCGCCGAAAACCTTTACTGGCTCGGTCGCTATACCGAGCGAACGGAAAACGCGATCGCACTGGCCCGGTTGACGCTCGAATGCCTGACCGGCGAAAACCAGACCAACGCCGGCCTGTTGGCCTGGCTCGACCAGATGGCGCGCTGCAACAGCCTGGTGTTGCCGGATGTCCCGTCACTGACGCAGTCGCGCCGGGTGTTCGAACGTTCGCTGATCGCCAGCCTGGGCAGCGAAAAGCTGGCCAGCAGCGTCGGCTACAACCTGCGCGCGGTACGTCACGCCGGTTCGGCGGTGCGCGAGCGCCTGTCGTACGAGCACTGGCAACTGATCACCCGTGCCGACGATGAACTGGTACGCACCTTTGCACCGCTGGACAGCCCGGCCGACATCGGCGCGCTCGATGCGCTGGATCTGTTGCGCCGGCTCGGCCGGCACATGGCCGCGATCACCGGCGCCCAGACCGATCGCATGACCCGCGACGACGGCTGGCGGCTGCTCAGCATCGGGCGCCATGTCGAGCGGCTGGGATTCCTTTCGTCATCGCTGTCGGCCGGACTCGAGACCGGTTCGGTCTGCAACGATGCCGGTTTCGAAGCCATGGTGGCGCTGTTCGACAGTTCGATCTCGTTCCATGCCCAGTTCCAGCAAAACCGGGAGATGCTGGCGCTGGTCGACCTGCTGGTGCTCAACCGGGACAACCCGCGCTCGCTGGCCTGGGTGGCGCACACCTTGCGCGGCCGACTGGCCAAACTGGCCGGCAGCGAACCGACCGAACTGAGCCCGATGGCGCTGCAGGTGCCGGACCCGAAGACCTGGGACCTGGCCAGCCTGTGCGCCGTCGATCCGCACACCGGTATACCGGCCACCAGCACGACAACGCCGGAACTGCCGCTGCTACAAGACGTGCTCGACCAATGCTGGCAGGCCGCGCACGACATATCGGAGATCATCAGCGCGACTTATTTCACCCATTCCGGCGTGTCCGAACAAAGCGTGGTGGCCTGATGCAACTGTCGATCACGCACGAAACCCGCTACGACTATGTGCCCCCGGTCGACGTGGCGCAGCATATCGCCTGCCTGCGGCCGATGCAGACCCCATGCCAGCGCCTGCTCTCGCACGCGCTGCAGATCAAGCCGACACCGTCGCAGCACAAGGACGCAGCCGATGTGTTCGGCAACATCCGGGCCTTCATCTCGCTGCAGATCCCGCACACGGCGCTGGTGCTGGTAGCGCGCAGCACGGTGCAGACCAGCGCCCCGCCGGCGGACGTATTCGACCAGCCCTGGGAACAGGCGCAAGGCCGCTTGCGTTATCGGGTAGGCGGCACATACGATCCGGATGTCGAGTTCGTCTTCACCTCGCCCCATGTACCGCGCCATTCGGAGTTTTCCGCCTACGCCCAGCCCAGCTTTGCACCGGGCGTCGGTGTGTTCGCCGGCGCGCTGGACCTGATGCACCGGATCCACGCCGACTTCGACTACGATAGCCAGAGCACCGAGGTCCACACCCCGGCACTCGAGGCGCTGCGCCTGCGCAAGGGCGTCTGCCAGGACTTTGCCCACATCATGATCGCGTGCCTGCGCTCGCTCGGGCTGGCTGCACGTTATGTCAGCGGTTATCTGCTGACCGAGCCACCGCCCGGCCAGTCGCGCCTGATCGGCAGCGATGCCTCGCATGCCTGGATATCGGTGTTGCTGCCTGACGCACCAGGCCAGACGCGCTGGTGCGACTTCGATCCGACCAACGACCGTTGGGGCTGGGGCACACCTGGCGAGGACTATGTGGTGCTGGCCATCGGCCGCGACTACGCCGATGTCTCGCCGATCCGCGGCGTGATCCACGGCGGCGCCAGCCATGAACTCAGCGTGGCGGTGACCGTGATGCCACTGGAGCCGCAGGAGCCAGCAGCGCCGCCGGCCACTTCACTTGCCGGCACGGACCAGAGCCAATCCCAAACTCAATCCCAAACTCAATCGCAAACACCATGAACGTCTACGACAAACTCACCGAACTCGGCATCACCCTGCCCCCGGTCGCCATCCCGGCCGCGGCCTACCTGCCGTTCGTGCAGACCGGCAAGCTGGTTTTCCTCAGCGGACACATCGCCAAGAAGGACGGCAAGGTCTGGGTCGGGCAGCTCGGCAAGACCATGACCACCGACGAAGGCAAGGCCGCCGCGCGCGCTATTGCCATCGACCTGATGGGCACCTTGCAGATGGCGGCTGGCGGAGACCTCAAGCGCGTCCAGCGCATCGTCAAGCTGATGTCGCTGGTCAACTCCACCGGTGACTTCACCGAGCAGCACCTGGTCACCAACGGTGCCAGCGAACTGATCGGCCAGGTGTTCGGCGACAGCGGCGCCCATGCCCGCAGCGCCTTCGGCGTGGCGCAGATTCCGATGGGTGCCTGCGTCGAGATCGAAATGATCGCCGAGATCGACTGATCTTCCGATCCAGCGGCCGGGCCGGTGCTGCATCGCCGGGAGTTGCCGCCGATTGCGACATCCGGCTCAGCCCGTCAAATTGGCGGTACGCGACTGCACCGGATCCGGCAGTCGCACGCAGGCCTGGTCGGCCACCGCCTGCAGCCATGCGCCGGGCACACGTGCGGGCGCAATCTGCGCCAGCGGCACCAGCACGAAGGCACGCTGGGTCATGCGCGGATGCGGCACCACCAGTTGCGGGCTGTCGATACGCGCGTCACCATACAACAGGATGTCCAGGTCCAGCGTGCGCGGTGCATTGCGGTACGAACGCTCCCGGCCGGCATCCTGCTCGATTTGCTGCAACAGGCGCAACAGGTCGGGCGCAACCAGCCTGGTGCTGACCGCGATCACCGCATTGATGTAGTCCGGTCCACCGGCATCGACCGGCGCTGTGCGGTACAAGGCGGAGCACTGGCGCAGCTCGCAATCCGCATTGGCAGCGATCGCATCGATTGCCGCCAGCACCGTGGCCTGCGCGTCGCCCAGGTTGGCGCCCAGCGCCAGGTAGGCCGTGACCGGTTCGCGCACGACGAGCCGCCTCAGGCGTCGGAGCTACCCGCCGGTGCGCCGCCCACATCACCACCCGAGCGGCTGCCGGACGGCTTGCGGCGGCGCCGCCGCTTGCGCGGTGCCGCACCGGCCGCGGACTCGCCCGCATCGGTCGCATCTGCGTCGCCAGGCGCCGGGGCCTGGGCGGTCTGCCGCGGCGGCCGGACCTCGTCTTCCGCGGCGCCGCCCCTGGGCGCACGCGCGGTACTGCGGGTACGACGTCCCTGCTCGAGTCGCTGCTGCTCGACCATGTCGGCCCGCATGTTGTCGTTGGCCATGCTGAACTCCTGCCACCAGTCGGCCAGCAGGTCATCGATCTCGCCGACATCGGCGCGCAGCCGCATGAAGTCGAAGCCGGCGCGGAACCGCGGCTGGTCGACCAGGCCGAATGCCGACTGCCCGACCCGCTTCTCGAAACGTGGCTGCATCATCCAGATCTCGCGCATGTCGCCAGCCAGCCGGCCGCCGCCGGACACGTCGCCGATACGCTCGGAGAACACCTGGTCGATCGCATCCTGCAAGGCCGGGAACAACGGCTGGCGTTCGCCCGAGTCCATGCGCCGGCTCCAGCCCTTGCGCACATCGTCCCACAACACACAGGCGAGCAGGAAACTCGGCGCCACCGGCTTGCCCTCCGCCACGCGGCGGTCGGTGTCCTGTAGCGCCGCCTTGACAAACGGCTGCTCGGAGCGTTCGACCACCAGGTCGAGCAAGGGGTAGACGTCCTTGTCCAGCCCGAGTTCGCGCAGCTGCATGATCGTGGCGATCGCGTGTCCGGTCTGCAGCAGCTTGAGCATCTCGTCGAACAGCCGGCTTGGCGGCACATCGGCCAGCAGCGACTTCATCGCCACCAGCGGCGCTGCGGTACGCGGCTCCATCTTGAATCCCAGCGCCTTGAGCTTGGCCGAAAAACGGATCGCCCGGATGATCCGCACCGGGTCCTCGCGATAACGCTGCGCCGGATCGCCGATCATGCGCATGATGCGCTTGGCCGAATCCTGGATGCCGCCGTGGTAGTCGACCACGATCTGCGTCTCGGGGTCGTAATACATCGCATTGATCGTGAAGTCGCGGCGCACCGCGTCCTGCTCCTGCGGCCCCCAGACGTTGTCGCGCAACACCCGGCCGCTGGCATCGACGGCATGGGTCATGCCGGCGAGTTCGCTGCGGCTGGTGCGCTCGTTGCCGCCAACCTGGCCGGTCGCGGTATTGTCCAGGTAGGCACGGAAGGTCGACACCTCGATCACCTCGTGTTCACGCCCGCGGCCAAACACCACATGGACGATGCGAAAGCGCCGTCCGATGATGAAGGCACGCCGGAACAGCGACTTGACCTGCTCCGGCGTCGCACTGGTGGCGACATCGAAATCCTTGGGCCGCAGTCCGACCAGCAGGTCGCGCACCGCACCGCCGACGATGTAGGCCTCGTGGCCACCCTGCTTGAGCGTGTGCACGACATTCAGCGCGCGCTCGTCCACCAGGGTGGGATCGATCCGGTGTTCGCTGGCGGGAACGTCGCGTCGCTTGCCGAAATCAGGGCTGGCGTTGGTTGCGGCCTTCTTGCCAAGCAGTTTGTCGATGAATTTCTTGATCATTGTGGGTCGGAGAACAGGTCCAGTATGCGCCATCCGCGCGCGGAGGCGATCGCCCGCAAGCGGGCGTCGGGATTGGTGGCCACCGCGGCGTCGGCACGCTCGAGCAGTGGAAGATCGTTGGTGGAGTCCGAATAAAAGGTGACATGGCCGTCCTCGCGTGCCAGCGCACGCTGCGCCAGCCATTGCGCGAAGCGCACCACCTTGCCCTCGCGCGCCGAAGGCACGCCGGCAATGTCGCCGGTGATCCATCCGGTGCCACCAGGCGCTTCGTCGCGCGCCAGCTCGACCGCGATCAGCTCCTGCACGCCGAACGCCTGGGCGATCGG
>JBFJZP010000084.1:0-8607 GCA_041622095.1 Burkholderiaceae bacterium
CAGCTCCAAGTGCAGGACGCCAGCGGCAGACCACTGGTCGACGCCGTGGCTTTCTTGGAGTCACGCGAAACACGTGCCTTGGCCAAGCCGGTTCAGGGTGCAGAAATGGGGCAGAAGGGCAAGCAGTTCGACCCGGCGGTGCTGGTGGTGACCGAGGGCACTGCCGTGGCATTCCCGAATCGCGACACGGTACGCCACCATGTGTATTCGTTCTCGCCCAGCAAGACATTCGAGCTCAAGCTCTATAGCGGCGTGCCGGCCAATCCGGTGGTATTCGACAAGAGCGGCATTGCTGTGCTGGGCTGCAACATCCACGACGCGATGACGGCATGGGTTGTGGTGGTCGATACGCCGTATTTCGGCCGCAGCGGCGCCAGCGGCACATTGGCGATGGCCCAGGTGCCGCCTGGCAACTACCGCTTGCGCGTCTGGCACCCGTCCCTGCCGGTGGGCGCGCCGGCTGCGGACCAGGCACTGGTCGTGACGGCGGCGGACCAGCTCGTCCCTTACCGGCTTGCCGGTGCCAGCGCGCCATGATCAGCGCCCTGCGGCCGTGCTGAAAGCCCCGTGGCGACCCGCTGTCTGGGGCCTGTCGTCGCGCATCGTCGCCTTGTCGCTGCTGCTGCTGCTGCTGGTGCAGGCGGCGGTTTTCAGTGTGGTGCGCATCAGTGTCGAGCAAAGTGCGCGGCGCCAGGTGGCGCAGGAACTGCAGGTTGGCGAACGGGTCTGGCGCCGGCTGCTGGACCAGAACGCCCAGCAGCTGCGCCAGGGCGCCGGCCTGCTGGCGGCCGATTTCGGCTTTCGTGCGGCGGTCAATTCCGGCGACATCGCGACCATCGCCTCGGCACTGGAGAACAACGGCGCGCGCATCGGTGCCACGATCACCGCGCTGGTCGACACGACAATGGCTTTGCGTGCCGTGGGCGAATCCGGCGATGCGAACGATCTTTCGCCGGTGCTCGGCGAACTGGTCGGACCCTTGTCACGCGATGCGCAAAGCAGCCAGGTGGCACTGGTCGATGGTGTACCGCACCAGTTCGTCCTGGTGCCGATGAAGGCGCCGGTGCTGGTGGGCTACGTGTTGATGGGTTTTCCGATCAACCAGAAGCTGGTCGACGACATGCGTGCGATCTCCGACATGCACCTGGCCCTGATCAGCGACGGTGGCGGCGTCAAGGGGCGCATCGTGGCCTCGACCTTGCCGCCGGAGGCGGTGCAGGAGTTGCAGCGGCGCCAAGGCGATGTCGACGAATTGCCGGACCATGATGACGTGCTGATTGCGCGCAGCGTCAAGCTCGATACCGGGTCCGTGGTCGATGGTGTGCGCACCTTGTTGCTGCGCTCGCTGAACGAGGTGGTGGCGCCGTTTCGCCAGGCGCAGGTCGCGCTGGCCTGGATCACCGCCATGGGTGTGGTGCTGTTCGGCATCGGCAGCGTCTTCCTGGCCCGGCGTGTGACCACGCCGCTGCGTTCGCTGGTCGGAGCCACGCGCCGGCTGGGCCTGGGCCAGTACAACGTGCCGATGGAGCATATGGACCGGCAGGACGAGATCGGCGGACTGGCCAAGGCATTCGACCAGATGCGGATCGACATCGATGCGCAGCAGGTCGAGATTCGCCGGCTGGCCTATTGGGACCGTTTGACAGGCCTGCCCAACCGTGCGCGGTTTCGCGAGGCACTGCAGCAGGCCATCGACAAGCTGGGCGCGCAGGCGGACCCGGGCAGCGACTCTCTGGCGGTGGTGATGCTGGACATCGACCGGTTCAAGCACGTGAACGACGTGCTGGGGTATTCGTTCGGCGACCTGTTGCTGGTCGCGGTGGCCCGGCGCTTGACCGAGCAGGACCTGCGAACGAGCGACTTGGTGGCCCGGTTGGGCGGCGACGAATTCGCGGTGTTGCTGACAGATAGCGATGCGGCCGGCGCGCTGGCGGTGGCCCAGCGCATCGCCAAGTCGTTCGAGGTACCGCTCGCGTTCGACGACCAGACCGTCGATCTGAGCGCCGGCATCGGCGTGGCCTGCTGGCCGCTGCATGCCGGGGATGCCGATGCCCTGCTGTCATGCGCCGAGGTGGCCATGTATGTGGCAAAAAGCAAGACCACCGGCATCCAGCTGTACGACCCGGCGCTCGATTCCTCCAGTGCGCAGACGCTGTCGCTTCTCACTGAGTTGCGCCATGCGATCGACCATGACGAGTTGCGGCTGTTCCTGCAACCCAAGATCCGCCTGCACGACAACGCCGTGGTCGCGGCCGAGGCGCTGGTGCGTTGGCAACATCCGCTGCGTGGCCTGGTGCCGCCGCTGGAGTTCATCCCGTTCGCCGAGCAGACCGGCTTCGTGCGCCAGTTGACATTGTGGGTGTTCGACCGTGCAGCGGCCTTGTCCGCAGACTTGCGCGCACAGGGGCTGCAGCTGCGCCTGTCGATCAACCTGTCCACCCGCGACATGCTCGACGTCGATCTGCCGGCGCGGCTGGAAACGATCTTGCTGCGGCACGACGCGCCGGCCGAGGCGTTCTGCCTGGAGATTACCGAGAGTGCCATCATGGATGAGCCGCAACGCGCGCTGGCCACGTTGAACACCTTGTCACGGCGCGGCTTCGCGTTGTCGATCGACGATTTCGGTACCGGCTACTCGTCGCTGGCCTACCTCAAGCGTTTGCCGGTCGACGAGCTCAAGATCGACAAGTCCTTCGTCATGAACATGCAGGAGGATGAGGACGATGCGAAGATCGTGCATTCGACCATCGATCTGGCGCACAACCTGGGCCTGACCGTGGTGGCCGAAGGCGTCGAGAACGGCATGATCCTGGACAAGCTGCGTGCCCTGTCCTGTGACGAAGCGCAGGGTTATCACGTGGCCAAACCCATGGCCGCCGATGTTTTTGCCGCATGGTGCAGGCGCTGGAGCAGTGCACAGACAGAGATGGCGTGAACCCCTTGCAGGAGATTGCGATGGAGCAGGTACGATTTGCGTTCAAGGACTTCACCGCCCTGGTCAGCGGCGGCGCCAGCGGCATGGGGGCGCAGGTGGCGCGCCTGTTTGCCGCCTCCGGTGCGGACGTGGTGATCGTCGACGCCAATGCAGAGCTGGCGAACCAGACCGCGGCCGCGATCGGAGCCACCGTACTGGTGGGCGATGTCAGTGATTCGGCGTTCTGCGACTCGGCGGTGGCACAGACGGTCCGCCGGACCGGCCGGTTGAACGCGGTGGTCAATGCGGCCGGCATCATCGCCCGCAAGAGCGGTGTCGACACCACCGACCAGGACTGGCATCGCGCGCTGGACGTCAATGCCGGCGGCGTGTTCCACCTCAGTCGCGCGGCGGCGCGCCACATGCGCGCGAACAGCGGTGGTGCGGTCGTCAACTTCGGCAGTATCTGGGGCGAACTCGGCGGCAAGGGCGCGCTGGCTTATGCGGCCAGCAAGGGTGCGGTGCAGCAGGTCACGCGCTGCTTTGCGCTGGAGCTGGCGCGCGACGGCGTGCGTTTCAACTGCGTCTGCCCGGGGGAAGTCGATACGCCGATGTTGCGTGCGGCCGGCCGCGCCGCGCCGCTCGACGATGCGCAGATGCAGGACATCGCCGACCGGGTGGTGCCGATGGGCCGGCTGGCGCAGCCGCAGGAGATTGCGCGGGTCGCGGTGTTCCTGTGCAGCGACGCCGCCAGCTACATGACCGGCGCCATGGTGTATGTCGATGGTGGCTACAGCACCCAATAAGCGGCGCCGGCGGTCAGGTGGTGGCGCCGGGCCACTATTTCACCGATCTTTTGAAGGACTGCTCGCATGTTGTTTCGTCCACTGGGCCGTACCGGCCTGAAGGTGTCTTCGCTGGTGCTGGGCACCGACAACCTGGCCAATCCGACGCCGGAGGCCGAAAGCCTGGCGATTCTCGATGCCGCGGTCGCGGGCGGCATCAACCTGATCGACACCAGCAACAGCTACGCCGGCGGCGAGGCCGAGCGCCTGATTGGCAAGTGGCTGCGCCAGCGCCAGCGGCGCGACGACGTGTTGATCGCGACCAAGGTGTTTTATCCGACCGGCCCGGGCATCAACGAGCGCGGACTGAGCCGCAGCCATATCGTCAAGGCCTGCGAGGACTCGCTGCGGCGCCTGGATACGGACTACATCGACCTGTACCAGACCCACCGGCCCGATCCGGACACGCCGATCGAGGAGACGCTGGCCGCGCTCGACCTGCTGGTGCGTCAGGGCAAGGTGCGCCATATCGGTACCAGTACTTCGCCGGCCTGGCAGGTCGCGCAGGCGCAGCATGTCAGCAGCGCGCTGGGCCTGGCGCATTTCGTGTCGGAGCAGTCGCCCTACAACCTGCTCGAGCGGCGCGTCGAAAACGAGCTGGTGCCGGCCTGCCAGCGCTACGGACTGGCGCTGTTCACCTGGTCGCCGATGGCGATGGGCATGCTGGCCGGCCGGTATGCGGCCGGCGACGCGCCGGCGCAGGACAGCCGGGCGGCATTGCGCGGCGGCATTTATGCCGAACGGGTCACCGAACGCGGCATTGCGGTCGGCACCCAGTTTGCCGCACTGGCGCGCCAGCATGGCCATGATCCGGCGCAGCTCGCCTACCTGTGGGCCAAGGACCAGCCCGGCGTCACCGCACCGATCATCGGTCCGCGTACGCTGGCGCAACTGCAGCAGGCCTTGCCGGTAGCGGACATGACGCTGGCGGACGACATGCGCGCGGCCTGCGACGCGCTGGTGCCGCCGGGGGGTGTGGCCGCGAGCTTCTTCAACTCGGCGCAATGGATGCGCTGGAAAAGGGTGTAGAGGCAGAGCCCGCCACGCAGCTAGCCGGGTTTCGGCATACACCCGCCGAGTAAAGGGACCTTGCGACACGATATCGATTCCCCGCGCCTGACCCATGAGCTCGAACCGCTGCTTTCCGGCACGCTGGTGCTGATGACCGCGATGCAGCAACCCGGCTGTTGTGCCCATATTCCGGCCAGGATCGTGTCGAATCTGGAGCGCTTGACCACCCATCCGCGGCTGTCGACCGAATTCAGGATGGTGCTCGAGCGCCTGCGCCTGCATTGGCAAGCGCGCTGCAGCCCTGCAGTGAAATTCCTGGCCGAAGGGCCGGATCAGCGCTTGGCGCGGCGGCTGCACTGAGAAGCTGTGAGCGAATCGCGCACGCCCGGGCGCGGCCGCAAATGACGGCCCCGCCATTCGCCGCATTGCGATGACAACCTCGCCCTGCGGGCCGGGGCACGGCTGCTGAGTGCCCCGCGTCGACCCGCCTGGCAGGGGGCGAATCAGCTGGCCAGGCCTTTGAGCGCCGCTTCCCCACCCGGCGTCGCCCTGCAGTCGGCGATGTACTGTCGAATGATCGCGGCGAAACTTTCGTCCGGATGCAGGCCGAGCCGGGCCGCGCGTTTGGCGGTGGCGCCGGTGGGCCAGTTGGCCACCATGCCGGCAATACGCTCGTCGCGAACGAATTTCACGCGTGCCCGCACCGCGCTGCCGGCGACCTCCTCCAGTGCGTCGAGCATGTCGCTGACACGTACGTTGATCGACGGCAGGTTCATGCCCAGGCGGCCCAGGAAGGCGTCGCGGCTGGCTTCATAAACCGCGATCAGGCCTTCGACCGTCTTGCCGGGCGATGCCAGCGGGTGCGATACCGATGCATCGACCGGGCAGATCGCCTCCACGCCTGCCAGCGGTTCGCGGATGATGCCGGAGAAGAAAGAGGATGCGGCGGCGTTGGGACGGCCCGGGCGCACCGAGACGGTCATCAGGCGCGCGGCGCGGCCGTCGATGAAACCCTTGCGGGTGAAGTCCGACACCAGGTGTTCGCAGATCAGCTTCTGGATGCCATACGAGGATTGCGGCGCCGGCAAGGTGTCGTCCGCCACCGGCGAGGGCATCGGCAAGGCGGCGTCCGGGCCGAATACCGCGACCGAGCTGGAGAACACCAGCTTGGACGGTTTGCCGCTGGCCTGGCCGGCGGAGCGCAGGGCGTCGAGCAGGGCGCGGGTGCTGTCCAGGTTCGAGCGCATGCCCAGGTCGAAGTCGAGTTCGCATTCGCCCGACACCGCCGACGCGAGGTGGAACACGCCGTCGAAGGACTCGTCGTGCAGCGCCTGGCATTGGTCCATCAGCGGTCCGGTGCGGTCCTGCACGCGCGGATCGGCGCGCAGGTCGGCGGGGGATGCCACCTGGTCGGTCAGCACCAGGGTTTCGATTTTCTTGCCATCGAGCTGGCCGCGTTGCAGCAGGGTACGGGCAAGACGGGCGCCGACAAAGCCGCCGCCGCCTGTGATCAACAGTTTCATGATGTCGTGTCTCTCGTGATGTGGGCAGGACGGGAAGTGTAAGCCGCCGCCGCGGCGCCCGCATGGCGGTGGCCCGGTTCAGGCGGGTTGGCGGCCCAGCGCCAGGCCGCCGGCCAGATGCCGGCAAAAGGTATGGCCTTGCCGCTGCATTGCCAGCAAGGCCTGCTGGCTGCGGTTGCCACTGCGACAGAAGAAAACCACCGGGTGCGGGTGTTCGGCCAGCCAGCGCGGCACTTCGCGTTCGAGTTCGGTCAACGGCAGGTTCACCGCGGTCCTGCCGGCGCTGCACACCGGGTCTGCCGCCGCGAATTCGTAGGCCTCGCGCACGTCCACCAGCAGCGCGCCGGGACAATGCTGCAGCAGCTGTTCGAGCTGGTTCCAGTCCAGCGCGGGCGGGTTGTCGACTGCGACCATGCGGTCGGCCGGGCCGGCGGCAACGGCTGCAGCCGTCGGGCGTGGCGTCAGCGCCTGGGCGGTCTGACGCAAGACCTGGCCACAACGCCGGATCGCGACGCAAGCCTGGTCGATGGCGACCGTGTCGGTCAAGGGACCGAATGACATCCGGATCGCCGACGTGCTGCGCCACATCGGCAGACCCATGGCCTGCAACACGTCACTGGGCGCCGCCTTGGTGGCGGAGCAGGCGCTGCCGGCGCTCACGCGGATGCCGGCCGCATCGAACAGATCCAGCAACAGCTTGCTGCTCAGGTCCGGTACCGAGAAGTTGATTGTGGTGGGCAGGGTTTGCGCCAGCGGTGCGTTGAACACCAGCTCGGGGAATGCCTCGCGCAGTGCCAGCACCAGTTGGTCGCGCAAGCCATGCAGTTCGTTCGCATGCCGGAAGGTGTCGCCGCGCTGCATCGCGTCGAGCACCGCGCCCAGGGCGGCGATGCCGGGCATGTTCTCGGTGCCGGAGCGGTCACCCCCTTCCTGGCCACCACCGACGATCAGCGGGGTGTAAGGGCTGCCGGCACGCACGTACAACATGCCGATGCCTTTGGGTGCGTAGAGTTTGTGGCCGGAAAACGGGGCGTAGTCGATGCGGGTGGATTGCAGGTCCAGCGGCAGCTTGCCCAGCGCCTGCACGCAGTCTGCCAGCCACAAGCTATCGCTGCCGCTGGCGTCGAGCACCTTCCCGATGCCGGCCAGGTCGGAGACGACGCCGGTTTCGTTGTTGGCCGCCATCGTGCACAACAAGCCGATCTCGGGTGCCCATTCGGCCAGCAACTGCAGGTCATGGCGGCCGTCGGTGTCGACCGGCAGGCTGCGGATCTCCAGCTCCAGCCCGAGCAACCGGTTCCAGTGCGCCAGGCTCTCCGGCACCGCCTTGTGTTCGGTCGCACCATGAACCAGCAATCGGCCACGGGTGTCGCCCCGGGCACGGCGTTCGCGCAAGGCGCACAGGGCCGACAACACCGCAGTCTGGATGCCTTCGGTTGCGCCACTGACGAACAGCATGCGGCCGGTGCCGGCGCCGACCAGTTGTGCCGCGCTGCGCCGGACCGACTCGCGCAACTGCTGCGCCACCAGGCCGCTGCTGTGGCTGCTGCTCGGGTTGCCGAACTGCAGCTGCATCGTCTGGCAGGCGGCCTGCAGCGCGGCGGGCAGTACCGGTGTGGTGGCGTTGGCGTCCAGGTAGATCTCGGCGGGCATGGCGTGTCTTTCCAGAAAAAGCGGTGCCGGCGGTGCCGGCGAACAACAGCCTGTAGTCTAGAAACTTGGCATGGTGAGAACATCGCCAAAAAGCTCTTGTCAGGACATAATTTGGAACATTAATCTCCAAAAACATGATTATCAGAAATACTATGCTCGATAGAACCGATCTCCAGCTTCTCGATGCCTTGCAGCGCGATGCCACCCTGTCGATGGTGCAACTCGGCGAGGTGGTGGGTTTGTCGCCGACACCGTGCTGGAAGCGGGTCAAGCGGCTGCAGGACGAGGGTTACATCACCGGCCGTCTCGCCATCCTCGACCGCAAGAAGGTCGGATTGCCGGTGACGGTTTTCGTCAGTGTGCGCACGACGCAACATGACGAGAAATGGCTGGCGCGTTTCGCCGCGATCGTGACGGCCATGCCGGAAGTGATGGAGTTCCACCGCATGAGTGGCGATGTCGACTACATGCTCAAGGTGGTGACCAGCAGCATTGACGGCTACGACCGCTTCTACAAGAAGCTGATCCGCCAGGTCGGCTTGTCCGGCGTGTCCTCGGCGTTCTCGATGGAGCAGATCAAGAGCACGACGGTATTGCCGCTCGAGACCGCAGCCGATGTTTGAAGACCTTTACGGTGCCGGGTCGAGGATGCCGGGCATCG
>JBFJZP010000085.1:0-8599 GCA_041622095.1 Burkholderiaceae bacterium
CCGGCGTCGTGAACCTGAAGAACCTCGAAGAGTCCAAAGTGGCCATGGTCTACGGCCAGATGAACGAGCCCCCGGGCAACCGTCTGCGCGTCGCTTTGACCGGCCTGACCATTGCCGAGTCGTTCCGCGACGAAGGCAAGGACGTTCTGTTCTTCGTCGACAACATCTACCGCTACACGCTGGCCGGAACCGAAGTGTCCGCGCTGCTGGGCCGTATGCCTTCCGCCGTGGGTTACCAGCCGACGCTGGCCGAAGAGATGGGTCGTCTGCAGGAGCGGATCACCTCGACCAAGGTCGGCTCGATCACCTCGATCCAGGCCGTGTACGTTCCGGCGGACGACTTGACCGACCCGTCGCCTGCCACCACCTTCGCCCACCTCGACTCCACCGTCGTGTTGTCGCGTGACATCGCCGCGCTGGGTATCTACCCTGCCGTCGACCCGCTGGACTCGACCAGCCGCCAGTTGTCGCCGCTGGTTGTTGGCGAAGAGCACTACAACACCGCCCGTGCGGTGCAGGGCACGCTGCAGCGCTACAAGGAATTGCGCGACATCATCGCGATTCTGGGCATGGACGAACTGGCTCCCGAAGACAAGCTGGCCGTGGCCCGTGCGCGCAAGATCCAGCGTTTCCTGAGCCAGCCGTTCTTCGTGGCCGAGGTGTTCACCGGCGCGCCTGGCAAGTACGTCTCGCTGGCAGAAACCATTCGCGGCTTCAAGATGATCGTGAACGGCGAATGCGACCACATGCCAGAGCAGGCCTTCTACATGGTGGGCACGATTGACGAAGCCTTCGAGAAAGCCAAGAAGATGGCCTGACGGCCAGTTCTTCCTGATTGAACGAAAGGAAACCCCATGGCAACAACGATGCGCGTCGACGTGGTCAGTGCCGAGGAATCGATTTTCTCGGGCGAGGCCAAATTTGTGGCGCTTCCCGGTGAAGTCGGCGAACTCGGCATCCTGCCGCGCCACACGCCGCTGATCAGCCGTATCAAGGCCGGATCGGTGCGAATCGAGATGGCCGATGGCTCCGAGGAATTCGTGTTCGTCGCCGGTGGCATTCTCGAAGTGCAACCCGATGGCGTGACCGTCTTGTCCGACACCGCGGTTCGCGGCAAGGACCTGGACGACGAGAAGGCGAACGAAGCCAAACGCGCGGCAGAGGAAGCGCTCAAGAACGCCAAGAACGATATCGACATCGCCAAGGCGCAGTCCGAGCTGGCGGTCATGGCAGCGCAGATCGCCGCGCTGCGCAAATACCGCCAGAAACGCTGAGCGGGCGTTCCCGGCGTCTCACCGGTCGGCCTGCGAAGGCCGGGTGATCAACAAGGCCCCTGCCGCACCGCGCCAGGGGCTTTTTTGCGTCAGCCCCTTACCGGTGTGTCGGGTTGGTCGTTCGGATTCGGTCGAGGTCCGGCCGCAAAGTGGGCCATCAGTGGCTGCGTTACCTCGTCGACCGCATGTGCCAGCCCGGCTTCGAACTGGCCATTGGCAAAGGCCACGCCCATGCGTTGCACCATGGCCTGCCATTCGTCGGCACCCACAATCGTGTTCAGCCCACGGTCCGCCACGACTTCGATCTCGTGTTCGGCCAGCAGCAGGTAGATCAACACGCCGTTGTTGTGCTCGGTGTCCCATACCTGCAACTCGCCGAACATCGCCGTGGCGCGCTCGCGCACCAGCGCTTGCATCGGCACCGCCTCGCGCAGATGGCGCCACAGATAAGGCAGCGGCAGGCTCGACTCGACGTAGATCCGGATCTCGCCGGTGTGCCGGGTCTCGCTGGCCGCCACCTGGGCCCGCAGTCGCTCCAGCATGGCGTCGTCGATGCTGCGCCGGGTGTCCGACTCATCGAGCCAGCGGTGTCGCAACAGGGTTTGCAGGCGTCGCCACATCAGCATCTGCTCCTACCAGCGCCCGGATGCGCCGCCACCGCCAAAGTTTCCGCCACCGCCGGAACTGAATCCGCCGCCACCGCCACCCCAACTGCCGCCGCCACGCCCGCCACCCCAGCCGCCAGGGCCCCGGTAGCCGCGCGCGCCGCCACGGGGCAAACCCAGGCCGGCAAACAATGCATAGCCCAGCGCCACGACCGCCGCGATCAAGGCGATCAGAACACTGGCGCTGAACAGGAAAGCCAGCACACCGGTGACGCCGCCGGCGGCCAGCGCACCCAGTTTGCGACCCATGATGCTGCGCAGGATGCCGACACCGATCGGCAGCGCGAACACGACAAATACCAGCAGGTTGCCCATGCTGTCCAGACCGGATGTGCCCTGTTGCGAGCGGGCATCGGTTGCGGCGGAGGGCGCCGGCAAGGCTTCACCGGAAATCAGCGCGGCGATCTGGTCGATGCCGGCGAGCAGGCCGCCGGCGAAATCGCCTTGACGGAATCCCGGCGTGATCGCACCGTCGATGATGCGTTTGGCCGCCAGGTCCGGAATCGCGCCCTCCAGTGTCTTGGCCACCTCGATGCGCAGCTTGCGGTCATCCTTGGCGACGACCAGCAGCAAGCCGTCGCCGACTTCCCGCCGGCCGATCTTCCATTCATTGGCCACCCGGTTGGCGTAACTGGCGATGTCTTCCAGCGCGGTGGTCGGCACCATCAGCACCACCACCTGCGAGCCCTTGCTGGCTTGCAGCGCGGCCAGCTTGTTGTCGAGCGCCGCGACCTGGCTGGCATCGAGCGTGCCGGTCTGGTCGATCACCCGTGCGCTGAGCGCGGGTACCGGCAGCAAGGCCTGCGCGAACGCGCCCGTCGCCGCCAGGCACAAGCAAATCAGCAACACCGCGCGGGCCAGCTCGGCCGCCCGTCGGTGCCAGCGCTCCAGCCCTGCGATGCGGGTATCGAGCGGAAACAGGCGCAACAGCACGCAGCCGACCTATTTCTTGTTGAAGTCCACCACCGGCGGAGTGGATATCTGCGCCTCGTTGGCGACCACGAAACCGGCCTTGGGCTGGTAGCTGAACACCATCGCCGTCAGGTTGCTCGGAAAGCTGCGTGCGAGCACGTTGTATTCCTGGATCGCCTGGATATAACGGTTACGCGCCACCGTGATGCGGTTCTCGGTGCCCTCCAACTGCACCCGCAGGTCGGCAAAACCCTGGTTGGCCTTGAGGTTGGGGTACTGCTCCACCACCACCATCAGGCGGCTCAGCGCGCTGCCCAGTTCGCCTTGCGCTGCCTGGAATTTCTGCATCGCCGCCGGGTCGTTCAGGGTCTCCGGTGTCACCTGGATCGATGTCGCCTTGGCGCGGGCCTCGATCACCTTGGTCAGGGTTTCCTGCTCGAAGCTGGCCTCGCCCTTGACCGTGGCCACGATATTCGGGACCAGGTCGGCGCGGCGCTGGTACTGGTTCAGCACCTCGCTCCAGGCGGCCTTGGACTGCTCGTCGAGCCGCTGGAAGTCGTTGTAGCCGCAGCCACTCAGACCCAGGACCGTCAATAAAACCCATATCCAGCGTTTCATGGAGACCTCGTGATGGAAAATCGATCGGAATAGCCGTCGACACTAGCACAGGTGGGTCGGGCCGGCGGCGATTTCAAGACCGCGGGCCCGCCGTGCCGGAAGAACGCCGGCACAATCGGAGGGTTGACCACCGATACCCGCACCATGCCGAAAGCCAAGATCGTCGCAGAATTCATCGGCTCCAGCGCCGACGAAACCGAAGCCGCCTTTTACGAGGCATTGCAGTCGGCCGACATCGATCGCCTGATGGCCTGCTGGTCGGATGACGAAGACGTCGTCTGTGTCCACCCCGGTGGTCCGCGCATCGTCGGCCTGGCAGCGATCCGGTCGACCTTCGACGCGATCTTCACCAATGGCAGCATCCAGGCCCGACCGGAACATGTGCGCAAGGTCGAAGGCTTGTCCAGCGCGGTCCACAATGTGCTGGAGCGGGTCGACGTCATGACCCCGACCGGTCCCTCGCAAGCCTATGTGCTGGCCACCAACGTCTATCACAAGACGGCCCATGGCTGGCGCATCGTGGCGCACCATGCCAGCCCGGGCAACCAGAGCGAGGTGCAGGAGATCCACGAGGTACCGCAGGTCCTGCACTGATGCCCAGACGGCAAAGCTTGCGCGGCTGTGGCAGCCGGCAACCACGACCATGAATTACCAATCGCCGATCTGGTTACCGGGTGGTCATCTGCAGACCATCTGGCCGGCCTTGTTCGCACGCCGCACCCGCAACGGAACACCACGCTACCGGCGTGAACGCTGGGACAGCCCGGACGCCGACTTCATCGATGTCGACTGGCTCGATCTGCCCTCGACGGGCAATGCGCAGCGGCCGCGGCCGTTGATCGTCATGTTCCATGGGCTCGAGGGTTCGTCGGCCAGCCACTATGCGCAAGCCTTTGCCGACTTCGCGGCCTCGCGGGACGCGGCTTATGCGGTGGCGCATTTCCGCGGTTGCAGCGGCGAACTCAATCGCGGGCCACGCGCCTACCATTCCGGGGACTTCGAGGAGATCGACTGGATCCTGCGCCGTTTTCGGGCCCGGCATGTCGGCCCGATCCTGGCGGTCGGGGTGTCGCTCGGCGGCAATGCACTGATGCGCTGGGCCGGCGAAATGGGCGATACCGCCAGGTCCGTGGTGGCGGCGGCTGCAGCGGTCTGCTCGCCGCTGGACGTGGCTGCCGGCGGGCATGCGATCGGACAGGGTTTCAACCGGCTCGTCTATACCCGCATGTTCCTGAACACGATGCGACCCAAGGCCTTGCAAAAATACGCACAACATCCCGGCCTGTTCGACCGCGAGGCCTTGTTGCAGGCGCAAGACCTGTACGACTTCGACAACATCTTCACCGCGCCGGTGCACGGGTTTCGCGATACCGATGACTATTGGCGCCGGGCTTCGGCCAAGCCGCACCTGCACCGGATCGCGGTGCCGGCCCTGTTGGTGAATGCGCGCAACGACCCGTTCGTTCCCGCCTTCAGCCTGCCGACCCCTGGCGATGTATCGGCCGCCGTATCTTTATGGCAACCGGCCACTGGGGGGCATGTCGGCTTTGTGCAAGGCTTGCCGCCGGGGCATGTGTCGACGATGCCGCAGGCGGTAGGCGGGTGGTTGTTGCGCCAGGCGGGTTGAGCCACCCATTGCGTGCCAACCGCGCGCCGACGCGTGTGTGCCGCAATACCCGATACGCGCCGCCGGTTGCCCGCACATCGACCGCCGACATTCGGACGCCGCCATAATCATCGGCATGGACGACATCGTCAAACAGGCCCTGGCCAAATGGCCGAATGTTCCGCATTGTTATGGCTGGCTCGGACTCGACGCGCGCGGCAACTGGTATCTGCGTGACGAGGCGGCCCAGGCGGCCGGTACCTTCGGTCCCGACAATCTGCCGTCCAGGGGCGCGCGGCTGGAACATCAGAAACTGCTGGCTTTCATTGCGCGCAACTACGAGGCGGATGCGTCGGGCCAGTGGTTCTTCCAGAACGGACCGCAATGTGTCTATGTGGAGCTCGAGGCCACACCCTGGATATGGCGGGTGGCGGATGACTTCTCGGTGACGAGCCACACCGGACAGGCAGGGCGGGTGCAGCGCTGCTTCGTCGACGAAGCCGGGCGGGTCTACCTGGAAACGGACCTGGGGTTCGGCCTGGTGCATAGCCAGGATGTGCCGATCGCGGCCGATGCGATCAGCGCCGGCCTGTGGGTGCCGGAGGACGAACTGGCTTCGCGTATGCCGGCGCGTTTTGCCTACGTCACCAGCCCATTGGCGCGCCGGGAGGGCTGACCCGTCCGGGCCGGGCTGCTGGCACAGCCCTGGCAGCTGGCGGATACAAAAAAGGCCGGGACATGTCCGGCCTTTTCATCGAACAGGCTGGCACCTGTCCTGGATTACTTCTTGGCTGTGTCGGCTGCTTCCGGGGCAGACGCTGCCGCCTCCGATGCTGCACCTGCCGCAGCGGGCGCTGCGGGTGCTTCGAACTTGCCGCCGCTGGCGTTGACCAGGTAGACCACCGCGCGGGTGATTTCGAGATCGTCGAAATCACCGCCGGCTTGTGCGCCCATCGCGCCCTTGCCCTTGAGGGCCGAATTCACCAGCGACTCCAGGCCGGTCGCGATACGCGCCCCCCATGCGCCTGCGTCACCGAGCTTCGGCGCGCCCGCGACGCCGGCGGCGTGACAGGTGGCGCACTGGGTCTTGTAGACCTCTTCGCCGCCCTTGCGTTCGCGGTTGGCGTCGCGAATCTCGACCATGCCGACCTTCTGGATCCGCTCGGCAATCATCTTTTCGGCATTGACGGTGCCGGCAGCTGGCTTGTATTCCGAGGTGACGTAGGCCACCAGGCCGATGATGATGAAGATCGGGGCGACAAACGCAAAAAACACCGTCACCAGCAATTGCTTGGGCGTCTTGATCGGTCCCGTGTGGTCTTCTTCGTGGCTGATGTCGCTCATGGTGTCCTCAGAATGGATGGCGCGTCGCAAAACAACGGGGGATTATAACGATCGGCCCTGTATCTACCGGCACGCGCCGGGCAAGTGCCTGCGAACCGATTTGTCGTCCGGTCATGCCGCCGGCCGCTTGTCGTGTCGGAGGTGAATCTGCCGCGGGTCACGCGCCACCGGCCACCGGCTTACTTTGCCCGCGCCTTGTCCCGCGTCCGAGGATCGTCCGGGTCGTAGAGAACACCGCCGGTGCCCACGCCGACCCCGACGCTGGCGCCACCACCCACGCCGGTACTGGTCCCCACGCCGGCGCCGCCGGTGACCTGGCCACGCTGGTTGACACCGACGCCGGCACTGACCGGGCCGCTACCGGCGGAAACACCGGCATTCACGCCGCCGCTGCCGACGCCGACACCGATCGAAACGCCGGGTATCACCGGAACGCTGACCCCGAGCCCGACGCCGACCGAGCCGCAAGCCGCCAGCAGCGCCAGCAGGCAGATGGCGGCAATCGGGCGGAGCAGGTTCAATGGATTCATGCTGATGCGTTCTCCCCGGGCAGGGCCCGTTGGCCTGCAGGTGGATGTCGCGGCCGGACACATGCGGCCATTGCGCAAATTCTGCAGGGCATGGAACAAGTCTACGCCAGTGACGTTTTCGGCAGGTAGCGGTGCGCCGTAAAACCCTTGCGGCGTTTTGCATAGAATGCATTTGTCGCCAAGATGACAAATAACGAGATCAACCGGCTTTCCCTTTCAGACAACCGATGAACGAGCAATCGCATGGCGCAGCAACCGAGCACATCCCCCAGGTACAACTGGATGCCCAACGCGCCTTGGCGGAAGACGTCGGCTCCGGCGACCTGACTGCAGCGCTGATCGATCCGCGGCGCCAGGCCTGCGCACGTGTCGTGGCGCGCGAGGCCGCGGTGGTGTGTGGCACGCCCTGGGTCGATGCGACGGTGAAGGCGCTCGACCCGGCGGCCAGTCTGGTCTGGACAGTGGCAGACGGCGGGCGCTGTGCGCCTGAGCAGGTGGTGCTCGAGATCCGGGGCAAGGCCCATGCCCTGCTCAGCGCGGAACGCACCGCGTTGAATTTCCTGCAGATGCTCAGCGCGGTGGCCACCCGCACCGCGCAGCATGTGGAGGCGGTCAAGGGCACGCAGGCGCAGATTGTCGATACCCGCAAGACGCTGCCGGGACTGCGCTGGGCGCAGAAATACGCGGTGCGCGCAGGTGGCGGCACGAACCACCGGATGGGCTTGTTCGACGCCATCCTGATCAAGGAAAACCATATCGTTGCCGCAGGCGGCATTGCGCAGGCGCTGGCGCGCGCCGCCGACATGGCCAGCCATGCGCGTTTCGTGCAGATCGAGGTCGAGACCCTCGCGCAGCTGCGCCAGGCGCTGGACGCCGGGGCCCGGATGATCCTGCTCGACAACATGGACCTGCCGACACTGGAGCAGGCGGTGCAGATCAATGCGGCGCGGGGTGCGGTCGACAAGGCGGTGCTGGAGATATCGGGCGGCGTGACGCTCGAGCGTCTGGCCGCACTGGCACGCACCGGTGTCGACCGCATCTCGGTCGGCAGCTTGACCAAGGACATCCGGGCGGTGGATTTTTCAATGCGATTCGAGGACCAGGAATGAACGCGCGCATCGACGTCGAATACGCCCAACCGGCCTGCACGACGCGGGTGGCCTGGGCCCGGGTGCCACCGGAGTTGTCACAGACCGAGCGCAGCCGCTTGCGTGATCGGGCGCGCCAGTTGCTGCGCGCGAACAACGCTGCGCTGGTGTCGCATTACTACGTGCATCCGGACCTGCAGGACCTGGCCGAGGAAACCGGCGGCCTGGTCAGCGACTCGCTGGAGATGGCGCGGTTCGGTCGTGATCATGCGGCGCAGACGCTGGTCGTGGCCGGCGTGCGCTTCATGGGCGAGACCGCCAAGATCCTGTCACCCGACAAGCGGGTGTTGATGCCCGACCTGGACGCCACCTGTTCACTCGACCTGGGCTGCCCGGTCGATGCATTCGGGGCCTTCTGCGACGCCCACCCGGACCGGACCGTCGTCGTGTATGCCAACACCAGCGCGGCGGTCAAGGCGCGTTCCGACTGGGTGGTCACCTCCAGTTGTGCGCTCGAGATCGTGCAGGCGCTGTCAGACCAGGGCCGCAAGATCCTCTGGGC
>JBFJZP010000086.1:0-8597 GCA_041622095.1 Burkholderiaceae bacterium
CGCGACACCGTGGTCTTGCCCACGCCCCGGGTTCCGGTGAACAAATACGCATGGTGCAGCCGCTGCGAGTCCAGCGCATTGGTCAAGGCCCGCACCACATGCTCCTGCCCGACCATCTCGCCGAAGTTCTTCGGCCGGTATTTGCGGGCTAACACGAGGTAGGACATCAATCGATTCTAGTTCGCGCGCGGCCGCCGATTTCTCCCGCCAACGACAAGTGCGATCGCCACAGGCCGTACAATTCGCCGTGACGGGCCTTCCCGCATGGAGAAGCGGCCAACCGGGTCAGGTGGGGAACCAAGCAGCCCTAACTGTGGAACCAGTGCCGGGGTCAAGGCTCGTCACCTTATGCACGTCCACATGATGGCGCGACGCCACCATGTGGAGCACCATCGACGACCCAGCACGCCGCTAGCGGAAGTTGCTCTGGCTCCAGACCGTTGGTTTGGCCTTTGCCAGTTCGGGAAACGCCTCATCATGTGCCAGGGATAACCGGGCCAGCGCAAACAAGACATCGGCCGGAAATCCGGCACGCGCGCCCTGCCGGGTGTCCTGCTCGAGTTGCTCCACGAAACCGTGGAACTCCGGACTACCCCACAGGAACGCCAGTTTCTGCGCGACATGCGCGAACGCGCGGTCGATCAGATGAAAGTCGCTGTGATCCTGGATACGGGCTGGCATGGCCGTCATGATTGGGCGCCCAACCGGCGCAAAGGTCAAGGCTCACGCCCGCTTTGCCTGGCGCAAGGCCGGCGGGGTCAACCGATCAGATACACGAGCAAGGCGATCACCACCGCCGCCAATGCCAGTTTCAACCCCAGGCCGGGGCCCGCGTCGGCATTGACCGCCCGGGCATTGCGACCGGTCGCGGAAACCAGCGGAGCCGGAATAGTGTTGGCCGGCCCGAGCTGGGAAGGAATGGTGGTGTCGTTATCCATGAGGGTCGTACGTTGCTTATGTAAGTCTTCTTATCTGGTCATCAACCCTGGGCAAATTCTATCGGCTGACGGCGCAGACCTCTGCCAGGTCCGCGCGTCGCTGCGACGCCATCTTGTCAACAAGCGCGTGCAAGTGTCAAGCTTGCGCCCGGATGTGGTCCCGATAGCCGAGTGCGCCCTGCGCCGCCACCCAGCCGCTGGCGAGCACTGCGGTCAGCAGGTAGCCACCGGTCGGCGCCTCCCAGTCGAGCATCTCGCCGGCGCAAAAGACTCCCGGGCATGCGTGCAGCATCAGGTCCGGGCCCATCGCGTCGAATCGGACGCCACCGGCGCTGCTGATCGCTTCGGCCACCGGCCGCGCCGCTGACAGTTGCAAGGGCACGGACTTGAGCGTGGCGGCCAGTTGCAGCGGATCGGCCATCTGCTCGCGCGTCAGCACCTCATGCAACAGGCCGGATTTGATGCCGTCCACACCGAGCCGGCTCTTGAGATGGCTGGACAAGGACCGCGAGCCACGTGGATGCGCCACCTGCGCCGCCACCTTCTGCGCACTGAAGTCCGGCAACAGGTCGATCTCGCATTGCGCCATGCCTTGCGTCGCAATCATGTCGCGGAGCGTGGCCGACGCCGCGTAGACCAGGCTTCCCTCGATACCGGTGGCGGTGGCGACGAACTCGCCCTTGCGCTCGAAGGCCAGGCCTTGCGGCCCGGACACACGCAATACCACCGACTTGAACGGATGGCCGGCAAAACGCTCACGGAAATGGGTGCTCCAGCCGCCGCTCACGTCGAATCCGCAGTTGGCCGGCAACAGCGGCGCCACCGCGACGCCGCGCGACTGCAGCATCGGCACCCATGCACCGGTGGAGCCCAGTTGCGGCCAGCTGGCGCCGCCCAGCGCCAGCACCACCAGGTCGGCCTGCAAGGTCTGGCTGCCCTGCGGGGTCTCGAACTCCAGCGCGTGTTGTGCCCCGGACGCGTCGCCCCAACCGGTCCAGCGATGCCGCATGTGGAACAACACCGGCACGCCGGTCGCCGGATGGCGCAGGCGATGCAGCCAGGCGCGCAACAGCGGCGCCGCCTTCATGTCGGTCGGAAACACCCGACCGGAACTGCCGACGAAGGTCGACACACCCAGGCCTTGGACCCATTCGCGCAACGCATCCGCATCGAATGCCTGCAGCAGCGCCGCCACCTGCGGCTGGCGCGCGCCATAACGGGTCTCGAAGTCCGCCCGCGGCTCGGAGTGCGTCAGGTTCATGCCGCCCTTGCCGGCCAGCAGGAACTTGCGTCCCACCGACGGCATCGCATCGCAGACATGCACTTGCACGCCGGCCTGCGCCATCACCTCGGCGGCCATCAGGCCGGCAGGCCCGCCACCGATCACCACGGCTGTTGTCATCCACAAGACTCCGGTAATTCGATCCACCGACCGTCACCGGCCAGAAATGCAGCGTGCACCACCTGCTGCGGGTAGATCGCACGCACGGCTGCGCGGTAGCTGCGCAATTGCGCGACCAACTTCGGATCCTGCAGCGGGGCCAACGCGGACTTGTGGTCAAGCACCCACCACTGACCGTTGTCCTTGCGTTGCAGCAGGCGATCCAGGCGCATCTGCACCCCGTCGAACACCAGCTCGACCTCGCTCGCCGCCCAGGCCAGCTGCGTGGCATCCCAGGCCCAGGCCCCCTCACCGGCGAGGATGCGACGGGCCATCGATTGCGCCTGCAACGCCTGCTCCGCATCGAGCCCGAACTCGCGCCGCGCGGCAGCCAACTGCGGCGCATCGGCCGCACCCCACTCGAGCATGCGGTGCATCGCCTTGCCGATGCGGGCCGCCGGCGGATCCGCATCCTGCGCGGTCGACGCGGCCGCAGCCCCATCCGGCTGGGCCGCCGGCGGTGCGGGTGGCAACACCTGCAATACGAAACTGCCGGGCGTGGACTCGGCAACCGGCTCTGCAGCGGCTGGCCCGTCCTCGACCACCACTGGCTCGGCCAGCGCATGCAGCCGTTGCCACCAGCTGCCGGGTGCCTCGCGATGCGGCACGATCGACGACAAGACCAGCGTATCCCGGGCACGCGTCAGCGCGACATACAAGGCATTGAGCTCCTCGCGCTGGCGCTGCAGCCACTCGGTGTCCCGCGTCGGCACTGCGCAAACCGGTGGACGCGCCTCGCTGGTCAGGAAGAAGAAACTGCTCGGCTGCGCTGCCTCGGCCGGCCAGTCGACCAGCACCCCCATGGTTTCGGACGCCCGCGGCGGCGTGTCGGTGTCGAGCAGCAACACCACGCCAGCCTCAAGGCCCTTGGCGCCATGGATCGTCAGCAGCCGAACCGCGTCTTCGACCACGGTTGCCGGGGCCATCAAGGCGCCGGCCTTGAGCGCACGCACGAACGCATACGGCGTGACGAAACGGCCGCCGGCCACCTGCAATGCTGCGGCCAGCAAGGCACGCAGGTTCGACAAGACCGCGTCGCGTTGCACCGGCGGCGCCAGCACCGCGAAGCGGGCCAGCACGTCGTGCTGGCTGTAGATCGACTGCAGCACATCATGCGGCGGCAAGTCGTCGAGCCAGCTCTTCCAGACCCGCAGCTTGGCCCCAACACCCTGCAATACATGGCCCGCCGGCCAGTCCTGCTGCAACAACTCGAACCAGCCCATGCGATCCGCGCGCTGGCGCAGGGCCAGGTCGATCAACGCCTCGTCCGGCACCGCAAACAGCGGCGAGCGCAAGGCGCGTGCCAGCGACAGGTCGTGCCGCGGCGATACCAGCACGTCGAGCAAGGCGACGATGTCGCGCACTTCGCAGCAGTCGATCAATCCGGTCTTCTCGCCGATCTGCGCCGGCACACCCAGCACGCGCAAGGCATCCTGCAAAGGTGCGAGGCCGGCGCGCCGGCGCGACAACACCATGATGTCGGCCGGTTTGCGTCCCTGTGCCACCTGCTGCGCGATCCACTGCGCGGCCTGGCGCGCCTCCAGCGTGCGAAAGGTTTCCTCCGGGGTCTCGCGGGCATGGGTCAGGCTGTCACGCCAGACCGGCTCGCCGGTGCCAGCGTCGCCCGGCTCGGCGCGCTCGCGTGCAATCGGTGCCAGCCGAAGGACCTGGCCGGTCGCCACCGAATCGGTGGTGTGGTTGCGAAACCCCTCGTAGCGGTCGTTGTCGCTGGCCGCCGTCATCACGGCGTTGACCGCCGCAATCACCTGCGGCGCATTGCGCCGGGTGTGGTCGCAGCTGAGCAGGTCGCCACCCAGCCCCCGGCCGACGAAGTCCTGGGCAGCGCGAAACACCTGCGGCTCGGCGCGCCGGAACCGGTAGATGCTCTGCTTCGGATCACCGACGATGAACACGCTCGGCGCCGACGCGCCGGCGCCGGAGTAACTGCCAAGCCAGGACAACAAGGCATGCCATTGCAGCGGATTGGTGTCCTGGAATTCGTCGATCAGCAAATGACGCACCTGGCTGTCGAGCCGCTCCTGCACCCAGCCCGACAAGACCGGATCGGACAACAAGACCATCGCGGCGCGTTCGACATCGTTCATGTCGACCCAGCCGCGCTCGCGCTTGAGGGCGCCGAACGCGGCGATCAACACCCGGCACAGTCGGGCCATGCGCTGCTGGTACAACCAGGCGCGGTGGTGGTGTTGCGCAGCGCACAGGGTCGCCAGTTCGGCGGCCGCCTCCTGCGCGGCCGGATACCGTGTCAGGTGCTGGTTCAGGCGGTCCTCGTCGGCGACAAAAAACGCCTTGCGCAATGCGGCCAGCCGATCGGCCGCGGCGGCCGGCGCCGCCGCCGGATCCGGTAGCGGCGCCGCAAAGACGTCGCGCACCGCCTGCGCCGCCTTCTGCGGGGTCTTGTTGGTTTCGGTGGCCAGCGCATCGGCCCAGGCCAGCCAACGTGTGGCGGACGCCGGCTGCGCCAGTGTCGCTGCCGGCTCCGAATGGTCGGACCATTGCGGATACACCACATGGAAGTGGCGAACCGATGCATCCACCCGGCCCGCCGCATCCGCACGACCGAACTCGATGCGCTTGTCCAGGGCCTGCTCCAGGGCTTTTTCGGTCAGGAAGCGGCCATGTTCTGCCACCACGGCCTCGAAATCCTGCCGATGGCCCGGTTGCTCGAGCAAGGCCTGGTAGAAGCGACGCCACACCAGCGCCTTGGCCGGTGCATCGTCTTCCAGCAACTCGTAATGCAAGGGCAGTTCGAGTTGCTGCAGGATCGAGAACGGCGCCGCTCGCAGCAAGGCCGCAAACCAGCTGTGGAAGGTCCGAATCTGCACCGGCCGGCCGCAGGCCAGCAGCGCGCCGTACAGGCCGGCCAGGCGCTCGCGCATCGCCCGGGCGATTGCGGGGTCGGCGCTGACGGCGACGCCGCGGCTGGCCAGCTCCCGGTCGAGCACCACGTCGCTGGCGCCGGCGAAATCCTGCAGCCAGCGAAACAGACGCTCGCGCATTTCGTTGGCCGCGCGCTTGGTGAAGGTGATGGCCAGGATCTCATGCGGCAACACCGTCAAGGCACCGGTCCTGGCGTCGACACCGTCGAACAAGGCGCGCACGATACGCGACACCAGCATCCAGGTCTTGCCGGCACCGGCGCAGGCCTCGACCGCGACATGGCGCCGCGGGTCGCAGGCGATCGCATAAAACTCGGCGGCGGCGACCGGTCGCTTGTTGTGCTCGTAGGCCGCAAGCATGCCTGCCTCAGCCATGGTTCCGCTCCGGTATCGGCCCTGCCGGCGCACTCCAGAAATCGCGCCGGCACAGGCCGCGCGCGGCGCAATAGTCGCAGGCAGAGCCGGCGCCCAGCGCCGGCATCGGAGCGCCCCCGGCAATGCGCGCCATGTCATGGCGGATCGCGTCCACCAGCTGGTCGCGCAAGCCGACGATGTCACGTTGCTCGAAGGCCTTGGCCGGGCCGGACTCTGCGATATGCAGATACATCGCCTCCAGCGTGTCGTCTTCCAGCAGTGCGGCGTAAAAGGCCAGCTGGCTGTCTTCCATCGGCTGGCGGATGCGCTGGTGGGTCGTCTCCCGCGACTCGGTCTTGTAGTCGATCACCTGGCGCACGCCTTCGGCGGAGCGGTCGATGCGGTCGATCCGGCCGACCAGCGTCACTTCGCCCAGTGGCATCTCATGGCGGTCTTCCGCCGCAAGGAAACGCGCACCCCGGGCTTCATGGCCCGCCAGCCAGGACAGGTAGGCGGCGCGCACCTGTGGCCAGGATGCGGCGAACGGCAGGAATTCGTTCTCCGCCAGCGCCAGCTCGCGGGTTGCGCGGGCCGCTGCCGCGTCGATCAATACCACCCTGTCCGCGCCGGGCTCCTGCGCCAGCGCCTGATGGAAGTGGCTGAGCAACATGTGCAGCCAGTTGCCGAAGTCGCGCTTGCCGAGCTCCGCATCGAGCTCGTCCGATTCACGCAGGCCGAGCTGGCGCAATGCGAAGAAACGGTAAGGACATCGGCGCAGGTCTTCATAGTCGCTGGCCGTCAGCCGGGTCAGCGGCAAGGCGCCGGCGCGCGGCTGCGGCATGGTGCAGGGTTGCGACACCAGCGGGCGCTCCAGCCGGGGATCGTCCGCCAGCTGCGGATGCTGCAGCCGCAGCTGCTGCACGAACAGGCTGGGCATCACCATTTCGCCTGCGTCGCTGGCACGCCACAGGATGTCGATGTACGGCATGCCCAGCGCGATGGACCAGGCATCGGCCAGCGCCTGGGCCAGGCGCTCGCGCGATGGCAGGCCGAGCAATACACGCTGGGCCGCCGTCCAGTTGCCCGGCAGATCCGGCGAAGCGACCAGATGGCCCTCGTCACAACCCGGCAGCACCACTGCCGCCGGGGTACGGCCTAGCAACTGGCTCAGCGGCAGGATCACGACCTGCTCCTGCGCCGGATGCGGTGGCACGAAGCTGCCGGCCTCGAGCACCCGGCCGGCCCAGGCGGTGAATGCACCCAGCCCGATGCGCTGCGTGGCGTCGGCAAAGTTGTCGTCCGCGCCCTCCTGCAGATGCAAGGCATCGATGACGGCCTGGCCGGCGGTGTCCTGCAGCAGCGGCACCCATTGCCCGACCGCCTGCAGCGCGGTGCGCAAGGCGAGCAGCCAGTCGGCCAGGCTGCGCGAGCCCTTCATCGCATCGCGCAAGGCCTCGATACGTGTGCTGGCGGCGTCCTCCGACGACCAGGCGCGCCAGTCGCGCACACCGGCCCGGCGCAGGTCGGCCTCGAGCTGCGCGACCGCCAGCGGGTCCAGCACCGGCGCCTGCTTGGCCCAATCGAGCACCGCATCGGTCGACGCGTCCCAGGTCATGGCGCGCAACAAACCCATCACGGCCGCCGCAGCCCGCGTCGTGGACAAGGTCCAACCGGTTTCGTCGCGGATCGTGATGCCGTGCTCGGAGAGCAGGGAGCGGGTACGCCGTGTCAGTACGCGGTCTTGCGCCACCAGCGCCACCGGCGAGCGGCCCTCTGCCAGATGGCGCAGGACACAGGCGGCCGCCTGCTCGGCCTCGGCCTCGGCATCGGCCGCACGGTGCAGCGCGAGCATGCCGTGCACGCCGGGCAGCTGCAGGCGCACGACACTGGCACGCTCCTGCCACATGGCCTGCAGCCGCACCTGCAGCGGATCCTCCTGCAAGCCCTCGAAAACCACCAGCAATCCACACGTTGCGCAGAACAATGCATCGGTCGGATACGCACTGTTGGCAGCCCAGGCCAGTGCGACGCGACCGATCTGCGCCTCCCAGGCCAGCGCCGGCGCCAGTGCCAAGGCGTCGAGTGCCGCGATCATCTGCACACCCCAGGCACTGCGCTGCGCCGGCGGCACGGATGCTGCCAGCGCCGCCACGCTCCATGCGGCCTCCATCAATGGCGCGGCCAGTTCGTCCTGCTGATGCCGCATGCCGGCACGCGCAAGCAAGGCCTGGGCGGTCACCAGGTCACGCGCCGCATCGCGGCGCATGTCGTCCTGCGCCGGCACATGGCAGGCCAGGCTGGCGCTCCAGTTCATCGTGGTTTCGAAACGCGGCATGAAGCTGGCGCGCTGCGAGGCCCCGGCCAGGGCCGAGCGCGACCAGGCACCGCGCGCCACCGCGATCAGCTGGACATACGGAAGCAATACGACCACATCGGCCGGATGAACGCCGCGCTGCGCGATCTCGTCACGCAGGCGCCGCATGGCACGATCCCATTCGCCGGTGAAGTGATGGTTTGTCGCTATCTCATCCATTGCATGGCGATCGTCGGCAAAGGGGGTTGGTTTCTGTCACAATTTCCCCACTTTACCTGTACCCACACAGACCCAAGGAATCGACATGGCCAACGAACTCATCAAACATGTATCCGACGCGTCGTTCAACGATGACGTACTCAAATCGTCGCAGCCGGTACTGGTCGACTACTGGGCGGAGTGGTGTGGTCCGTGCAAGATGATCGCGCCGATCCTCGACGAGGTGGCCACCGGTTACGAAGGCAAGCTGCAGGTCGCAAAGATGAATGTCGACGAGAACCGCGACATCCCGGCCAAGTTCGGCATCCGCGGCATTCCGACGCTGATGATCTTCAAGGATGGCCAGCTCGCAGCGACCAAGGTCGGCGCCATGAGCAAGTCGCAACTGACCGCCTTCATCGACCAGCAACTGGCCTGATCCCACGGCGCCC
>JBFJZP010000087.1:0-8573 GCA_041622095.1 Burkholderiaceae bacterium
CAGGGGCCACGTCGAAACTCACATCGTCGACGGCAATCGTCTCGTCCCCGGGTTTGGCACCGAACAACGAGGTCTTGCGCGTGCGGAAACTCTTGCTCAGGTGGCGCACCGACAACATCGGCGTCGGCTTGTCGGTGGCATCGATCGGGTGGCCATGCGGCTTGCCGATCTGCCCGGAGCCGACCGCGATTTCGCGGATCGGCGTCAGTCGCTCGCCCGGCGCCATGTTGAACCGCGGCACCGCCCGCAACAAGGCCTTGAGGTAGGGATGGCGCGGATCGCGGAACACATCCTGCAAGGTGCCCGCCTCCATGACCTTGCCGTGGTAGAGCACCACCACCTCGTCCGCCATGTTGGCCACCACCCCCAGGTCATGGGTGATCATCATCATCGCCATGTGCAGGTCACCCTGCAACTGCTTGATCAGTTGCAGTATCTGGGCCTGTATCGTGACGTCGAGCGCCGTCGTCGGCTCGTCGGCAATCAGCAGTGCGGGCCGGCACACCAGCGCCATCGCGATCATCGCGCGCTGGCGCAGTCCGCCGGACAATTCGAACGGGTAGGTATGCTCCGCCTTGACCGGATCGGGGAAGCCGACCAGCCGCAACATCTCGACGACCGCCGCGCTGCGTTCGGCCTTGCCGATGGCGCTGCGGTGCAAGGCCAGCGCCTCGCCGATCTGGTTGCCGATGGTGTGCAGGGGCGACAACGCGGTCATCGGCTCCTGGAAGATGATCGAGATGCGACCGCCGCGGATCGACTGCATCTGCTCGCCGCGCATGTCCAGCGAGGCGATGTCGATCGCGGTCCCGGGTTGGCGCGGGTCGTGGAACTCGATCGAGCCATGCTCGATGCGGGCGACCTTCGGCAGGATGCCCATGATCGCTTGCGCGACGATGGACTTGCCGGAGCCGGACTCGCCCACCAGCGCCATCGTGCGCCCGGCCGGGATACGGAAGGAGACGCCGTCAACCGCCTTGACCAGGCCGGCATCGACATCGAGGTAGACCTTCAGATCCTTGACCGTAAGAACGTTAGACATGTCCAGCTGTTAATAGCACCCGTTGTGCATGTTGTGCATGTTGTGCATGTTGTGCATGTTGTACCAGTGGCTTGCGATCACCGGCCCTCGAATCCGAACACCGCCTCGTCAAGCCCCAGCGGGCGCCCGCCCCTGTCGACGGTCCGGAGGAAGTATAGAAGAAGGGTTGTCGGCCGGTTACCGGTGTTAACACCCGTATTGCACCGAAAACAACACTCGCGGACATCGGATCAGGCCGCCGCGAACAGGCTGCTTGCACTGCACCATCGCGCTGCACCGCTGCGCCGGGTTTGCTCGAACAGATGCGCGAGAAAGCGCCAGCTGGCCTCGTCATGCACCGCATGGTGGCTCAACACGCCGGTGGCTTCGAGGCTGTCGACCCGCCCCTCGCGCCGCGCGCGCAAGTGGTTCACGGTGGCGGCCAGCGCAAGGTCCTCGCCGACGAAACCCCGGCTGCCGTGCCAGTCGATGATGTCGACATGGGTGTTGACCTGGATCAGCCCCGGTGCAATCGCCGGCGCGCCGCGCGGACCAAAGCGGCTCAGTCCCCGGTATCCGGCCTGCGCCAGCTGCAGCAGCAGACCAGGCGACGACACCCGGTTCCAGGGCGGCACCAGCACCGGAACCGTGTAGGCGCCGTCGATACGGCCCAGGCCCTGGACCAGCCGCGCCAGCGCCTGCGGCACCGGCTCGACCGCCGGGAACTCGGTCTTTTTCTCGCCCGCACCGGCACGATTGCGATGGTCGCAGCCGTGCTGAAGAATCGACACCGATGGCCCGGGCCGGGCCACCAGCTCCGCTGCGGCGTCGTGCGGAATCACCGCCAGCGCCAGCGGCACCTGCGTCGCCTGCGCCAAATCCAGCAGGCGCCTCAATGCCACTGCCGGCTGGCCGGCATCGTCGTCGCGCCACCAGAAATCGGCGACCCGGCCTTCGCCCTGCCAGCGTGCCAGTTCGTCCTGCAACAGGTCCCAGGCCGCGCTCATGAAGCGGCCGCCTGCATCCAGCCCGCCAGCAGCCGGGCACTGGTCGCGGCACCGTCCAGGTCGACCGCATCCGGTCGCAGCAGGCCACGGCGGGCCGCACGGTCGATCGCCCGCGCCAGGTTTAAGGGTGTCAAATCAGGCTCCTCCACGATGTCGATCCATTCCTTCTCGGCCAGTATCCCGGCCCGTAGCGCCTGCTCGGTCTCGCCACCTGCGGCAAACGGCACCATCACCGCTCGGGCACCGGCCTGCAGCGTCTCCATGACGGTGTTGTACCCCGCCTGGCTGATGGACAGGCGGCAACCGCGCAGCAGCGTCGCAAAATCCGTCCGGTTCGGCTCGACGATGATGCCATCAGCGCCGGCCTGTCGGGCCAATGCGGCCAGTTCGTCGCAGGCCGTCGCCCCCATCGCCGGCCCGACCAGCACCCGCCAGCGGGAACCGGCCAGGGCCGACAGCCCACGCGCCTTGATCGCCGTCTCGAGCAGTTCGCGCCCGACCGCACCACCTCCGGCAGACACGATGACCTCGCCGGCACCCCGCTGCGACGCGTCCGGCCCGGCGCGCTGCGCGGCCGGTGACGGAACCACATAACCGGTGTAATGCAGGCGCTGGCCCAACTTGTCGGCATGGACAAAGGTCCGGTCGAACGGCAACAAGGTCGGATCGCCATGGACCAGCACATGATCGAAATACTGGTCGAAATAGGCCAGCATGCGCAACTGGCGCTCCGGGTCCCGACTGCCACCGAGAACATCACGCACCGAAGACACGATCACCGGCCGGGACGCGCCCTGATGCGCGGCCTCGAGCAGCGGCAGCAACTCGAAGCGCATCTGGCGCCGGCCGAAAGGAAACAGTTCGATCACGATCGCCTGCGGCTGGATCTGCTGACACAACGCCAGCAAGGCATCCCGCCGCGCCTGCTTCATCAACTCCTGTACCGGCGCGCCTTGCGCATCCACCAGCGACTTGAAACCGAGGTCGGCCGCCGCCACTGGCGGCAACTGCACGAACCGCGCCACATTGGTCACCAGGCCCGGGACCGGCATTCCGCCACTGACCAGCGTGACCTCCATGCCGGCGCGGGTCATGGCATCGGCCAGCAAGGCCGCGCGCCGCAGATGACCGGTGCCCAGCAGGTGCTGGACATACAGCAGCACCCGGCGCCCGGTCACTGGACTAGCCTTCGCGCCATGCGCTTCGGCGCTACTCGCCTTGGGAACGGCCCGGCGGCTCACGCGGCGTCTTCCGGCAAGGCGATGTTGAGCTGCAGCACCGATGGCATGCCATCGTCGTCCAGCGTGAAGCTGTGCAGCGCACGCCAGTCCAGTTTGGCAGGGGGACGACCCAGCATGTCCCAGCCGGTGGCCAGCGCGAAGATCACCCGGATCACGCCACGGTGGGTGACCGCCAGCGTGGCCGATTCCGATCGCGCACATTGCGCCAGCCAGGGACGGATCCGCGCCAGCACCATGCGCGGGCTTTCCCCCTGCGGCGGCTGGAAATCCAGCCCCCGGTCTTCGTTGTCGGCCATCACCGCACCCAGCTCTGCGCGCAGATCGGCCAGGCGGCGGCCTTCCCAGTCGCCCCAGTCCATTTCGATCAGGCGCGGCTCGACCGCGGCAGGCGTCAGCCCCAGTGCATCGGCCGTCTGCCGACACCGTACCAGCGGACTGGTCACGACCGCCGCGTCGGCCCAGGGCTGCGGCAGCCGGCGCGCGGCCAGCGCGGCGCGACCGCCGTGACTCAGCGGCACGTCGGTGCGCCCCTGTACCCGTTTGTCATGGGTCCAGATCGTCTCGCCATGGCGCAGCAGCGCCAGTGTCGCCGTCATGAAGCCACCACCGGACATCCGCCGGGCATGGCAGGCGCAGCATGCAGCGGCGCCAGCAACTGCGCCAGCCGATCGGCAGCCTGCCGCAGGCTGCGCGATTGCCCGACGAACGCCGCAGCGGCCTTGGCCATGGCGCGACGGCGCGGCGCATCCGTCAACAACACCCGCAAACAGTCCGCCAGCGCCGGCGCCTCGATGGCATCGGCGAGCAATCCGGTTCGGCCATGCAGCACCACGTCCGGCACGCCCCGGGTGGAACAGGAGACCACCGGCAGGCCGGCCGCCTGGGCCTCGAGCATGGCCATGCCGTAGGCCTCGTTGACCGCAGGCCAGATGCAGATGTCGCCGGCCGCGTAAAGCGCAGCCATCGTGCGCGCATCGCAGGCACCGAGAAAACGCACCCGCCCGGGCGCGGCCAGGTTCAGCATCTCCTCGACCTGCGCACGCGCGTTGCCGTCACCGGCCACCAGCAATTGCCAGCGCAGGTCCGGCAGGCGTTGCAGGCAGTCGGCCAGCACCCGATATGAGGCCAGCTTGTCGCCATGGCGCATCATCGCCGCCACCACCAGCCAGGGCTCGTTCAGCGGCAGCGACTGACGCTGGTGCAGGTGTTGCCGCCACAGGCCCCGCTTGCGCGCCGCGCGCTGATAAGGCGCCGGATCGAGAAACGGCGGCAGCCGGTGGATACGGCCGGGGTCCGGCAGCAAGCGCTGCAGGCCCGCCACGTCGAAGGCGGTCGGACACAACAACAGGTCGGCGCCGCGCAAGGCCTGCTCGACCGCCGCGTGCCCGATCGCCCACGGACCATTCGCCCGCTTGGGTGCGTGCGAGGCCTCCGCCACGACATAAGGAATTCCAAGGGCGCGGCACACCGCCGGCCCGATCCAGTCCGGCGCCTTGTAGTACAGGTGATAGGTGAACCACAGGTCTGGCCTTTGCGCCGCGGCGCCAGCTTGCCACTGCATCAGCAGGGTTTGCGCGATCTGCGCGCCTTGCGCGGCCAGTTGGGTCTGGTGCTGCGCGTCGCCGTCGCGGTCGAAGCTGCGCAGCTCCGAGACCAGTTCGACCGTATGGCCGGCCAGCTGCAACGCGTCCATCAGCAGTCGCGCGACGCGGCGATCGCCGGATGCGGTGGGATGGGTCGGCGCCTTCAAGGGCGCGTAGAAGGCAATGCGCATGGGCCATTGTAGAAGTCGAAAGTGGCGCATTCGCATTCGGCACGTCCGTACAATCCGGCACTCCGGACCCGGGCGCTTCGCCCGCGGAACACCCCTCTTCCCCTGGCAGCAGATCCCGACACGCTGCACAACCGGGCTGATCCTGATGTGCGGACTTTTTCTTGTGCTCGAACGTTTCCGACCGGTGGCGCTGGCGCGTGCGCGCCGGGCGACCGAGGCCTTGCAGCACCGCGGCCCGGACAGCATCGGCCAATCGGAATTCAGCTGGAGCCTGCCCGGCGCCACCGGATCGGTCGCCGTCTCCGGCTATCTGGGCCACACCCGGCTGGCCATCCTCGACCCGCGCGAACGTTCCGACCAGCCATTCAGCCGTGGCCGGCACACGCTGGTCTACAACGGCGAGGTCTACAACTTTCGCGCCTTGCGCAGCCAGCTGGCCGGTGACGGCGCGAGCTTCGACACCGACGGCGACACCGAGGTGCTGCTGAGCCTGCTCGCCCGCCGCGGCCTGCAAGGCCTGAACCAGGCCAATGGCATGTGGGCCCTGTGCCTGCTCGACCAGAGCGCCGGCACGATTACCGCCACGCGCGACCGCTTCGGCAAGAAGCCGCTGTTCTGGTACCAGGATGCCGAACGCCTGTGCCTGGCCTCGGAGATCGCACCGATCCTGACCTACCTGGGACAACGTCCCGACATGCTGGCCACCGACCTGGACAACTACCTGCGAGGCGGCTGGTGTTTTCCGCGCGCCGACGGCAGCACCCACCTGCAGCATATCCACCAGGTCATCGCCGGCAGCGCCATCGTGTTCGACCTGGCCAGCTGGCAGCGTGACACCCGGACCTGGTTCGACCTGCAGACCCATGTGGACCAGGGCGACCGGGACCCGGCGCAGCTGGCGCCGCTGCTGCGCGACGCGGTGCTGGCGCGGCTGGTGGCAGACCGCAAGGTCGGTCTGCTGCTGTCCGGCGGGGTCGACAGCTCCCTGATCCTGTCGGTGCTGGCCGAACAGGGACTGTGCGAACAGGTCACCTGCTTCACCGGAGACGCCGGCAAGAGCGAAGACGCCAGCTATGCGCAGGCCTGCATCGCGCAGCTCGGCATCCGCAGCGTCAAGCTCCCGCTGGACTATGGCAGCGGCGCGATGGACAGCTTCCTGCAGGTTTGCCGGCACCAGGAAAAGCCATTCCCGTTCATCGGCAATGCCCTGGCCATGCCGCAGTTGTATGCCCATATCGCTGAACACGATGTGCCGGTCGTGCTCGACGGGACCGGTGGCGACGAGATCTTCGCCGGCTACTGGGACCGGTATTTCCGCTTCGCCGCAGCGCAGGCGGCGGCGGCCGGCGACACGACATGGCGCGACCAGGTGGTGCAGGCAAACGCCGACAACCCGCGCATCCAGGCCATCATCGAACAGGCACTTGCATGGTGCGCCGCGGACATGCCCGTCCTGGCCACGGCACCCGGCCTGCGACTGGAATCCGATGACCCGCCCGACCTGCAGCGCTTCGTGCGACCGGAGGTCTTGCACGCGCCGGGTTGCGACCCGCTGGTCCACTTTCGGGGCAACCTGACACAGGCGCTGGTACTTGATGCCGGCGCCGGCCGGCTGCAGGAGTGGTTATGGCAAAACGACCGCAACGCGATGATGTCGGGCATCGAGAATCGCAGCCCGCTGCTGGACTATCGACTGGCGCCGTACATGGCCAGCGGTCATGCGAACAAATTCGTCGGCGCCTGGAACAAGCACGAACTGCGCACGATCTTTCCGACGCCGCTGCCAACCCAGTGGCGCCGCGACAAGCAGGGCTTTCGCTGGGTCTACCACCGCTTCCTGCAACAGAACCGCGACCAGATCCTGCAACTGATCGCTGCCTCGAAGATACTGCCTGAACGGGTCGCTGTCGGCCCGATGCTCGACGCTGCACGGCGCGACCCGCATTACCTGGGATCGAGCCTGTTGCACCGCATGTTGTGTATTGCCGGGCTGGAGCAGACCTGCGGCATCGGTGGTGTCGCCGCGCCGGCGCCGCACTGAATCGACCGGGACCGGTCGCGATCAGTGTGACCGCGCCGGCGGGTCCTCGGTCAGGCCGAACTTGCGCGCCAGCCGGGTGATGTTCGATTGCAGGCCGAATGCGGCATGCACCCGTTCGCGCCCGGCCTGTCCCAGCATGCGGCGACGGTGCGGATCACGGATCAAGGCCTCCAGCGCCTCGGCCATGGCCTGGGGCTGCTGCGGCGGCACCAATACGCCGGTGCGGCCATCGACGATCAACTCATGGATGGCGGACACGTCGGACGCGACACAGGCCACCGCCTGGCTCTGGGCCTCCATCAACACATTCGGCAATCCGTCACGGTCGCCATCCTCGGCAATCCGGCTGGCCAGCGCGAACAGGTCAGCGCCCCGGTACAAGGCAATCACCTGCTCCTGCGCCAGCGCGCCACACCACTGGATGCGCTCGGCCAGCCCCAATGCCTTCGCCCGCTCCTGCAAGACCTGGCGCAAGGGCCCGCCGCCGACATGAACCAGGCGCCAATGCAGTTGCTTCGGCAGGCGTGCCAGCGCTTCGAGCAGGATGTCCGTGCCCTTCTTCTCGACCAGGCGTCCGACCGACATCAGCACCACCGGATCATCGCTGCGACTGCCGTCGCGTGGATCACCGCGCGGCGATGGCGCGACAAAACGTCCCAGGTCCAGCCCGTGGTAGACCAGATCGACCCTTCCGGGTGGCGCGAATGTGGCCAGGTAGTCGCGGTTGGTCGCGGTGCAGGTCACCAGCCAGTCGCAGGACGCCAGCTTTTCGCGCAGTTCCCAGGCGGGTGATGTCCAGATGTCCTTGGCATGTGCAGAGCCGGACCACGGCAGGCCGCGCATCATCGCCGTATACCGGGTGACCGAGGCGGGTGTATGCAGGAAATGGGCATGCAGGCGCACCACGTCTGCCGGCAACTCGGCGGCCAGCACCAGCGCCTGGCCGAAGCGGCGACCCCGGTTGGCAGTGCGGTCACGCCACCAGTCGCGCAACCACTGGGCCCGGGCCCGGGCATAACCCGGCAGCCGGCGCGCCCGCCACCAGGCGCGCAACACACGCACCGGTTCCTGGTAGAGATACTCCGGAAGGTAGCGCACCGGTGCCTGGATCTCGCGATGGATCGGATGCACCTGCTTGTCGGTCGGGTGGCGCAACGACACGATCAGGATCGGCAGGCCGAGGCGCTCGAGTGCGGCGATTTCCTGGGCGATGAAGGTTTCGGACAGGCGCGGGTAACCCTTGAGAACAAAGGCAACCCGCCCGACGCCCGGTGCCGCCGGCAACTCAGCCAATACGCGCCACCACGTTCTGCACCTCGTCTTCGGGCCGCTGGATCCAGGGCTCGACCAGCTTGGCGACGTTGGGCAGGCCCTCGAGCAGCCCCGGCACCACCGCGCTCGACGGCAGAGCCTGGCGCGGCAATGCACGCAATGCGTCAGCCATGACCTTGGGGTCGCGTGCGCCGTCTTCCAGCAACATGCTGACCAG
>JBFJZP010000088.1:0-8491 GCA_041622095.1 Burkholderiaceae bacterium
GCAGGTTGGCGCGCCGGCCAGCCGCCCTGGGTGCACACACCCGGCCAATCGAACCAGGGTTGACCGACCGCTGGCTTGAGGTGCAGCAACGGCGCTGCCTGCAACAGCGCGTCGACGTCGCCACCATGCAACTGCAGCAGCCCCGGACTGCAGACCGGAAACACCTCTTCGCGGAACAGCAGTTGCGACTGGGCCCGCGCCAGCCGACCGTCGCCAAACACGATCGCCAGATCCGTGTCCGGCGCCAGGCGATGCAGCGCGCGATTGGACGTGACCAGGCTGACATCGATGTCCGGATGGGCCTGGTAGAACCGCGCCAGCCGCGGCATCAGCCAATAGGTGGCGAAGGCAAAGTCGGTCGCAACCGACAACTGGCTGCGGGTCGGCCGGGCCCGGGCCACCGCAAGCGCATCCTGCACCAGGTTCAACGCCTGCTGCACCGGCACCAGCAGGCTCTGGCCGACCGCCGTCAAGGTGATGCCGCGATGCACCCGGTCGAACAAGCGTGTACCCAGTTCGCGCTCCAGGCGCTGTATCTGCTGGCTCACCGCCGGCTGCGTCATGCCCAGTTCGACACCGGCGGCGGTGAAACCCTGGCAACGGGCACAGGCCTCGAACACACGCAGCAATTCCAGTGACGGCAAGGATTTTGGCATAAGCAGAGCTTATCAATAACATGCAGCGAAAGCGGGTTTACAGATGACAGGCTGCGCTTCATGATGCGAAGTTGCACTCTGCCATGCATAAGCCAACCCGAGCCCTGACCATGACCCCAGACCGTCCCAACATCCTGTTCATCATGGCCGACCAGATGGCCGCACCCCTGCTGCCACTGCACGACCCGGCCTCCCCGATCCAGATGCCGCACCTGACACGACTGGCCCGCACAGGCGTGGTGTTCGACTCCGCCTATTGCAACAGCCCCTTGTGCGCGCCGTCACGTTTCAGCCTGGTCAGCGGGCAACTGCCTTCGCGCATCGGTGGCTACGACAATGCCGCCGACTTCCCGGCCGACGTGCCCACCTATGCCCATTACCTGCGCGCGCTGGGTTATCGCACCGCCTTGTCGGGCAAGATGCATTTCTGCGGCCCCGACCAGTTGCATGGTTACGAGGAGCGCCTGACCAGCGACATCTATCCGGCCGACTATGGCTGGGCGGTGAACTGGGACGCACCGGATGTGCGCGCGAGCTGGTACCACAACATGGCGTCCGTGTTGCAGGCCGGGCCTTGCGTACGCTCGAACCAGCTCGACTTCGACGAGGAAGTGGTGTTCAAGGCCAACCAGTACCTGTTCGACCATGTGCGCAACACGCCGCAGCTGCCGTTCTGCCTGACGGTGTCGATGACCCATCCGCATGACCCGTACACGATCCCGGCCGAATACTGGAACCTGTACGACGGCGTCGAGATCCCGCTGCCGGCGGTGGAGATCGCGCAGGACCGGCAGGACCCGCATTCCGAGCGCATTCTCAAGGTGATCGACCTGTGGGGCAAGACCATGCCGCAGGAGGCCATCCGCCGGGCCCGGCGCGCGTATTTCGGCGCCTGCAGCTATATCGACGCCAACATCGGCAAGCTGATGAAGACACTGTCCGACTGCGGACTGCAGGACAACACCATCGTCGTGTTCTCCGGCGACCATGGCGACATGCTCGGCGAGCGCGGCCTCTGGTACAAGATGCACTGGTTCGAGGGGTCGGCCCGTGTGCCGATGGTGGTCAACGCGCCGGGTCGCATCGCGGCCGGACGGGTGGCGGCATCGGTGTCGACAATCGACCTGTTGCCGACCTTTGTCGAACTCGCCGGCGGCAGGATGGACCCGGCATTGCCGGTCGACGGTCGATCGCTGATGCCGCACCTCAACGCGCAAGCCGACGGACACGACGAAGTGATCGGCGAATACATGGCCGAAGGCTCGCGCGAGACCGTGGTGATGATCCGGCGCGGACGCTACAAGTTCATCCACGCGCGCCAGGACCCGGACCTGCTGTTCGACGTCCAGGCCGACCCGGCTGAACTGCACAACCTGGCGCAGGAACCGCAACACCAGGCGCGGGTCGCGGAACTGCGCGCCGAGGTGCAACGCCGCTGGGACCTGCCGGCCCTCGACGGCCGGGTTCTCGCCAGCCAGCGCCGGCGCCGTCTGGTGTACCAGGCCTTGCAGCATGGCAAGCGCAAGAGCTGGGACCACCAGCCGATGGTCGACGCCAGCGACCAGTACATGCGCAACCACATCGACCTGGACGATCTGGAACGCCGGGCACGGTTCCCGGCGACCTGACAGACCCACTTCGATCGATCGCGACCGCGCCAAAAGCAGTCCCCCGGCGACAAGGGTGAATCGCAGGGTGCTACGATGACCGGGCCTTCCACTCCCACCCCCATCACCATGTCCCGGCTCCCTCCATTTCGTGTTTCCAAGCAACTGATCAGCGCCATGGCATTGGCTCTGTCCTGCAGCCTGGCGAGCGCCGCCTCGGTGCGCGTGGCCAACCAGGGCGACGTGTTGTCGCTCGACCCGCATTCCTTCAATGAAGCGGTGCAGTTGTCCTTCCTGAACAACGTATTCGAAGCATTGGCCACCCGCGGCAAGGACTTGAAGCTGACGCCGTCCCTGGCTACCGCCTGGAAGGCCACCGGACCCAACTCCTGGCGTTTCGAGTTGCGCCGCAACGTGAGCTTCCACGACGGCGCACCGTTCTCTGCCGACGATGTGGTGTTCTCGCTTGAGCGGGCCCGCGGCGAAGGCTCCGACATCAAGTCGCAGTTGGCCTCGGTCAAGTCGGTTCGCAAGGTCTCGGACTTCGTGGTCGAACTCGAAACCTCCGCGCCGAACCCGATCCTGCCGGAACTGCTGACCAACGTGTTGATCATGAATCGCAAATGGGCCGAAAACAACCAGGCGACACGGCCGGTGGACCGGCGCAAGGGCATCGAGAACGCTGCCTCGTTCCGCGCCAACGGAACCGGGCCGTTCCGGGTGCGCGAACGCCAGCCGAGCCAGAGGACGGTGCTGCAACGCTCGCCGACCTGGTGGAACAAGTTCGAAACCAATCTGGACGAAGTCGTGTTCCTGCCGATCGAGAACAGCGCGACCCGTGTCGCCGCCCTGTTGTCGGGCGAGGTCGACCTGATCGACCCGGTGCCGCTGCAGGACATCCCGCGTGTAAACAGCTCGCCCAAGCTGCAGGTGGTGGAGAACCCGGAGCTGCGGGTGATCTTCCTCGGCTTCGACCACAAGAGCAATGTGCTGCCGCAATCCAGCGTCACCGACAAGAACCCGTTCAAGGACAAGCGGGTCCGCCAGGCCTTCTACCAGGCGATCGACATCCAGACCATCAAGACGCAGATCATGCGCAATGCGTCCAAACCCACCGGCGCGATGATTGCCCCAGGCATCCAGGGTTACGCACCCGACATGGAGCCCCGGCTGCCCTTCGATCCGGCGGCTTCCAGGAAACTACTGGCCGACGCGGGTTACCCGAACGGTTTCGAGGTCGGCATGAACTGCCCGAATGACCGCTATGTCAACGACTCGGAAATCTGCCAGGCGATCGCGGCCAACCTGGCCAGGGTCGGCGTCCGGATCAAGCTGCAGGCCGAATCCAAGACCACGTATTTCCCCAAGGGTCTCAAGCGCGAGATGGGCTTCTTCATGCTGGGCTGGTCGCCTGCCGGTTACGACGCGCACAATCTGCTGTTCACCGTGCTGGCCACACCAACCGGCAACCAGGGCAGCTGGAACTTCGGCGCCTACAGCAATCCGAAACTCGACGAGTTGACGGCGAAGATCCAGTCCGAACTCGACCAAGGCAAACGCAACGCGATGATCAAGGAAGCGCTGCAGATCCATGCCGACGACATCGGCCATATCCCGCTGCACCAGCAGACCTTGTCCTGGGGCATGAAGAAGACGGTCGACGCCTACCAGCGCGCCGACGGGTTCATGTTGTTCAAGTGGATGAACGTGCGCTGATCCGATCCAGCCACGCGGCACGCCGGGTCGCCTGACCCGGCGTGTCGGGTGCCGCCGGATCAGGCCGGCGCCAGCACGGTGCGGCGCACCCGCCGAACCCGGAAGGCACTGAAGATCAGGAGGCCCTGGACAACGGCCAGCCCGAGCCAGACACCCTGGTAATTGCCGTGGTCCATCAAGCGGCCAAAGATCAGCGGCGAAATGGCCTGGCCGATGTCCAGCCCGGCATATACAACGCCATAGACGCGGCCGGTGGCGTTGTCCGGCGTGGACCGCTTGACCAGCAGATCCCGCGACGGGCCGGCGATGCCACTGGCGAAACCCATCAGTCCGAACAGCACCGGAATGGCCATGCCCGGCACGGGCAGGAAGCCGACCACAAGCGCCACACCGGCCGCAATGCCAAAACCGGCGCCCACAATACGTTCGCAGCGCGACGGATCGGACGCGAGAAAGCCGCCCAGCACCATGCCGGCGGCCGCACTCACCATGAAGATGGTCAGGCACAGCGCCACCAGGGTCAGCGGAAATTCGTGCAACTGGCGTGCGGCCTCGGGGGCAAACGCCTGCACCACACTCAGTGCCATCGCGTTGAAGAAAAAGAATGCGAAACACATCCAGACGGCAGGAATCCGCAGGAAGTCCAGTTCACCTTCCCGGGGCGCGGCTGCCGACGCGCCGGCTTGCGCAGCCTGTACCCGCACCGGCTGCGACGCCGGTGCCAGCGCCAGCTTCGAGCGGTTCAGCCACATCAGCAGCAATACCGACCACGCCAGCACACCGGCGCAGACCAGCGCGACGCGCCAGGAGGCCAGCAACGTGATCGGCACCAGCATGGCCGGCGCCAGCGCCCAGCCCAGGCTGCCGGTGATGCCGTGCACGCTGTATGCATGGCCCAGGCGCACCGGATTCACCTTCCGATTGAGCAAGGTGTAATCGACCGGATGGAACACGCCGTTGCCAATACCGCCAACGATCGCCGACAACGCCAGCATCGCATAACTCGTGCTGCTGGCATAACCCATCGCCGCCAGGCCGATCAGCGCCAGGCCGAAGAACAGGATCGGCCGTGGACCGAAACGGTCGACCAGAAAACCCGATGCCGTCTGGACTGCGCAGGAGACGACGAAAAACAGCGTCATCAGAAAACCCAGTTCGGTATAACTGACCTGGAACGCATCCTTGAGCCAGGGAAACAACGGGGCCAGCAGCAACTGGCTGTAGTGGCTGATCATGTGGGCAACGCCGACCAGGCCGATCACCACGGCGTCCTGCGACCGGCTGCTGTCGGGAGCGCGGGGCATGGCAGGGGCAGTTGGGGAGTTCATGGCGCATATCGTAAGATGGCGCAGCGATTCGCATATGCGACGAATCGCCAATCATCGTCGAATATCAGCCAAACACCGTGGCACGCCGACATCCGCCGCTCAATGCCACGCCCTTTTCGGTGGGCGATACCGACCTGTTCCGGCCCAGTGTGGAACGCCCGGTACGGGTACGCGCCCGTAACCTGCCGGCAGACACCCACTTCGAACCCCACCACCATGGCTGGGCCCAATTGGCCTATTGCGCCAGCGGTGTGCTGCGGGTGACCGCCACACAAGGCGTGGGCAGCCAGGACACGATCAGCTACATCGTCCCTTTCTCGCGCGCGGTATGGATCGCGCCCGGTGTGCGCCACATGGTCAATGCACTGGAGGATGCGGCGTTTCGCACCCTGTACATCCATGCCGATGTGGTCCCCGACGGCTGGCAGACCTGCCGCATGCTGGTCGTCTCGACGCTGCTGCGCGAACTGGTGCAGGCACTCGATGCGCAAGGCAGCGCGCTGGCCCGGTCGCCGGGCGACCCCACGCAGGCGCTTGCGCGTGAATCATTGATTGCCACGCTGGTGCTCAGCGAATTGCAGTTGGCGCCGACCCAGCAGCTCGGTGTTCCGCTGCCCCATCCGCAGACCGGGGACAACCGCCTGCGCATGTTGTGCGACGCGGTGATGCGTGCGCCGGCGCGCAGCGCGACACTGGCCGAATGGGCCCGGGACGTCGGCGCCAGCGAGCGCACGATCGCGCGTCTGTTCCGCAGCGAACTCGGCACCAGCTTCCAGCACTGGCGCCAGCAGGTGGTGCTGGCACGCGCGTTGCCGATGCTGGCCCGGGGCGCCCCGGTCGGACAGGTCGCGGCGGCCAGCGGATACCACAGCGACAGTGCATTCACCGCGATGTTCCGCAGCGCGATGGGACAGGCACCCAGCGCGTTTCGCCGCTGACCCCTTCGCCAGCGGCGTCGGCGGTACCGGCAGACGCGGGCCTTGGTCAACCGGTGTCGGTCCGCAGCAGGCTTAGCCGGCGTTGGGCCGAACGCCCCAGACGTTCTTGCTGGCCGGCCGTCCCCCTGATGGACGATGTTTACCCGGCCATCCCCCATCGGGATGAATACAGGGTCGCAGCGTCTTCCTAGCATCGGACCACCCACACGACCGGCTGCTGGTGCTGGCAGTCCGCCTGCCACTGGCCGGCGTGGCGGTTGCAGGCGTCCAATCCGGGGCGGCTGCGGTTCACTGTCACATGGAGGAGTCGCATCATGAAGAAATTTGTCGCACTGCTGGCCGCCGGCATGGTTCTGGGCATGGGCTTGGCCCAGGCCGAGGAAAAGGCCAAGACGCCACAGCAGAACAAGATGGCAATGTGCAACAAGGAGGCGGTCGGCAAGACCGGGGATGAGCGCAAGGGTTTCATGAAGACCTGTCTCAGCGCGAAAAAAGACGCCCAGCAGAGCAAGTCCTGAGCGCGCCCTGCCAGGCCGCGGCAGATGGCGCCGATGGCCTCGTCTGCCTGGCATCGCGATCCGGCGATCGGCAAAGACCACGCGGGTCTGCAAGCAGAGGGTCTTCGTGCGCCGGCTCGGCCCGGCCGATCCTTGCCGGCGACGTGCTGCTCGCTGCAGTTCCCGGCTGCGTGTCGACACGCCACCGAGCAGCGGTGTCAACTCCTGGAGCCGTCTGGCGATCAGGTGGCGTACCTGCCGCCGGTCTCGGCGTCGCGTTGCCAAACGCCATGGACCATCTGCAGCCGTGGATACAACAGCGCGCCGCGTGCGGTCCAGATCCGCGGCTGCGACGGATGGTCTTGGCCGGCCGCTCCGCTGGCTTTTGGCCCACCGATGCGCTGGCTGCCAACAGCCCGGATCTGGGTGACCATGGCTTGCGACAAGGATTTTGCGCCCGTGTATAAAAGGACGCATCATGACGGAGAAGCTGCATCGACGCGAATGGATCGGGCTGGTGGCGGCCAGCATGTGGGGAGCCTCTGGCGCTGGCGTGGCGGCGACACCGCCCGCGCCGGATGTGCTGGCCAAGCCGGTCGGCTCCAGCGGCGAATCGCTGCCGCTGATCGGCCTGGGCAGCTGGATCACGTTCAACGTCGGCGCTGACCCACAGGCGCGCCAATCCTGCACCGAGGTCGTACGCCATTTCTTCCAGGCCGGAGGGCGGCTGATCGACTCCTCGCCGATGTACGGCTCGGCTCAGCCGGTGATCGGCCAGGCGCTGGAGCGGCTTGGCGCGCACGCACAGGTATTTTCCGCCGACAAGGTCTGGACCTCGGGTGACGGACGAGCGCAGATCGACACCTCCCGCCGGCACTGGGGCGTGCCCCGGTTCGACCTGATGCAGGTGCACAACCTGCTGTCCTGGCGCACCCAGCTGCCGCTTCTGTTCGAGCTCAAGCGCGCCGGCCAGCTGCGTTTCGTCGGCATCACGACCTCGCATGGGCGGCGTCATGCCGAATGCGAGCAGTTGATGCGCGACTATCCGCTGGACTTCGTGCAGGTCAGCTACAACATCGTCGACCGCGCGGTGGAGCAGCGCATCCTGCCGCTGGCGCGCGAACGCGGCATCGCCGTCATTGCCAACCGGCCGTATCGCGGAGGCGCCTTGATTCGTGCAGTGCAGCGCGAGCGCCTGCCGCCATGGGCGGTCGAAGTCGGCTGCGCCAACTGGCCGGAGTTTTTGCTCAAGTTCATCGTCGCGCATCCAGCCGTGACCTGCGCGATACCGGCCACCAGCCGGGTCGACCATGTGCGCGAGAACCTGGGTGCAGCGCGCGGGCACCTGCCCGATGCGGCGCAACGGGCACGCATGGCGGCATTCGTCGCCGCGTTGTGAGCGGGGCGCATGATGGGCGAATGGGGAACCTACAGTCTCAATGACTTCCTGATGTATAGCCCGCGTGCCTGGTACCGCATGCTCGCGTTGCACAACCAGGCCTGGTGGCCGATGCAGGCCGTGGCCGCGGTGCTCGGCATGGCGCTGGCCGTGGCCTTGCTGCTGCAATTACGGCAGGCGCTGCGCCTGGGGCTGGTGCTCGCCGGCGCTGGCCTGCTGTTCGTGGCCTGGGCGTTCCACGCCGGGCCGCATGCCGGCATCAACCTGGCAGCACCGTATTTCGCGGCGGTGTTCGCGTCCCAGGGGGTGCTGCTGCTTGGCGCGGCCGTACGGCGGCCGGCAGCGCCACC
>JBFJZP010000089.1:0-8469 GCA_041622095.1 Burkholderiaceae bacterium
GCCGGCCTGCAGGCGCCGGACCTGGCGCGCCGGTTTCGCGGCTTCCCGCCGCAACATCTGGCGACCGCCTACTACGCGAAGGGCAACTATTTCACGCTGGCCGGGCGTTCGCCGTTCTCGCGCCTGATCTACCCGGTTCCGGAAGGTGCCGGTCTGGGCGTGCACCTGACACTGGACCTGGGTGGCCAGGCCAAGTTCGGGCCGGATGTCCAATGGGTCGATTCAGCCGACGACCTGGTGGTCGACCCGGCCCGCGGCGACGGCTTTTATGCCGAGGTGCGCAAATACTGGCCGGCTTTGCAGGACGGCGCCCTGACGCCCGGTTACGCCGGCATCAGGCCCAAATTGCAGCCGGCTTCCGCCGGCAGCGCGGACTTCGTGATCCAGGGGCCGCAGGTGCATGGCGTCAAAGGCCTGGTCAACCTGTTCGGCATCGAGTCGCCGGGCCTGACCAGTTCATTGGCGATTGCGCAGCAGGTGCTGCAGCAGTTGCGCGGCTGACGCCGGCGCCAGCCTCTCAGGCCGGTCGGGCAGGGCATTGCGCCTTGATCGCCCGGGCGGCCTGTTGCACCAGCGCCGGACCCTGGTAGATCAGGCCGGTATAGATCTGCACCAGGTCGGCGCCGGCTTCGATCTTGCCGACCGCGTCAGCCGCGCTCAGAATGCCTCCGACACCGATGATCGGGAAATCCTTGCCCAGTGCCTGGCGCAGCTGGCGGATCACCCGGTTGCTGTGTTCATAGACCGGCGCGCCGGACAGGCCGCCGGTTTCCTCATGGTGCGGCATGCCCTGGATTGCACTGCGGTCGATCGTGGTGTTGGTGGCGATCACGCCGTCCATGCCATTGCGCTGCAAGGCCTGTGCAATCGCCTGGACCTGCGTGGTGTCGAGATCCGGCGCCACCTTGACGAACAAGGGCACGTTGCGGCCGTGCCGTTCGCGCAATTGCAAACGGCGCGCCTGCAGGCTGGAGAGCAGGGCGTCGAGTGCCGCATCGTTCTGCAGTTCGCGCAGGTTGCGGGTGTTCGGGCTGGAGATGTTGACCGCCACATAGTCTGCATGTGCATAGACGTCGTCCAGGCAGGTCAGGTAGTCCTGCGCCGCATCTTCGATCGCGGTGGTGGCGTTCTTGCCGATGTTCAGGCCCAGGATCCGGCCCTTCTGGCGAAACGTCGAGCGGCCGACATGGGCCAGGAAGGCGTCCAGGCCGTCGTTGTTGAAGCCCAGCCGGTTGATCAGTGCCTTCGCCTGGGGCAGGCGAAACATCCGTGGCTTCGGGTTGCCGGGCTGGGCCTTGGGCGTGACGGTGCCGACCTCGACGAAACCGAATCCCATCGAGCCGAGCGCATCGATGCAGCGCGCGTTTTTGTCCAGCCCGGCGGCCAGCCCGACGCGGTTCGGGAAACGCAGGCCGGCCAGGGTCAGCGGGTCCTCGACCATGCCTGCGCAGTAGGCCCAGGCCAACGGCGTACGCTGGGTGCGGGCGAGGGCGTCGAGCGTGAGTTCGTGGGCGGTTTCCGCGTCCAGGCCGAAGAGGAAGGGGCGCGCCAGCGCATAAGGGATGAGCGACATTGGATAATCCGGAGTTGACGGTCCATATTGTCCCAAACCTGTGCGGCGCCCAGCGCCGGTAAAAAGCGATGATTTCTCAAGACGAACTCAAGACCATGGTGGGCCAGGCTGCACTGCAATATGTGGTGCCTGGCGAACTGGTCGGTGTCGGCACCGGCTCGACCGTGAACAAATTCATCGATGCGCTGGCCGGCATCAAGCACACGATCAAGGGTGCGGTTTCCAGCTCGGAGGCCAGCAGCGCCCGGTTGCGCGCGGCCGGCATCCCGGTATTCGACTGCAACGATGTCGGCACCTTGTCGGTTTATGTCGATGGCGCCGACGAGATCGACGACCATGGCTACATGATCAAGGGCGGCGGCGCCGCGTTGACGCGCGAGAAGATCGTTGCCGCCCAGTCCGATCGCTTCGTGTGTATCGCCGACGCGTCCAAGCTGGTGACGACATTGGGCAACTTCCCGTTGCCGGTCGAGGTGATTCCGATGGCTTGCGCCCGCATCACGCGCCAGTTCGCAGCGATGGGCGCGCAGGCGCGCCTGCGCCTGGTCGATGGCCAGCCGCTGGTAACCGACAACGGTCAACACATCCTGGACGTCAGTGGCCTGGTGATCACGGATCCGCTGGCGCTGGAGTCGACGGTGAACCAGTGGCCGGGGGTGGTGACGGTGGGTATATTCGCGCACCAGAAAGCCGACCTGTGCCTGCTGGGCACACGCGACGGCGTTCGCACCATGGCCTACGAGGCCGGTTGAACGACCCCGCCGCAGTCTGCGGCGGTCAGATTCAGAACTTGATGCCGGCCGGGTTGCTCGGTGTCACCACCGGGCTGGCCGGCGGCGCTGCCAGCGGGGCTGCCGCCCCAGCGGCAGCGGCTGTCGGCGCGGCTACTCCCGGCGTCTGCGCCACATCCGCCGCTGCGGCCTGCTGGGTCGTCACCAGTGGCTTGGCCTCGGCGAAGCTGTAGCCGCTGGGCAGGCGCGACGTCGCCGGGTAGTTCGCCGCATTCAGGAACTGCACCCATTCCGTCTGCGAGAAACCCTTGATCTTCTGCCCGCCAATGGTCAGGAAGGGCAGGGAATTGTCGCCACTGAGGCGTTGCAAGGCATCGATGTCGGCATTGCTGCTGACGTTGTACTCGGTATACGGAACGCCCCGCCCTTGCAGCAGCAGGCGCCCTGCATTGCAGGGAACGCAGCCGGGGCCGCTGTACAAGGTGACCGGAAAACGCGCCATCGCCTGGCGCAACTCGAATGGCAACACCGATTCTTCCGCGCGCGCCGGCACCGGCTTGCCAGTCGCGCTGGTCGCGCTGACCGTGGCCGGGCTGGCCGGCGGCTTGTCGGAGAAGGTGACCTTGCCATCCGGTCCGACGATGCGGTAGATGGTTTGTGCCTGCGTGCTGGCCACGCCCAGCAACAACACGGCGCTACAAAAGGCCATACGTCCGATTTGCGGGACCCAGCGTGTCATGGTGTCATTCCTTCCCTGCCGGCGCGCCGGCTTCTGCCATTCCCTGGTGACGCAACAAGGCGTCGAGCTGTGGCTCACGACCCCGAAACGCCTTGAATGATTCCATGGCGGGGCGACTGCCGCCTGCCGCCAGGATGGTTTCCAGGTATTTTCTACCGGTTTGCACGTCTGGCAAACCCGCTGCGTCGGCGCTTTCCTCGAACGCGGCATATGCGTCGGCGCTCAGTACCTCGGCCCACTTGTAGCTGTAGTAACCCGCGGCGTAACCGCCGGCGAAGACATGGCTAAAGGTGTTCGGCGTGCGGCTCCAGTCCGGCGGCGTGATGACGGCAACCTCGTCGCGGACCTGGCGCAGCAGCGGCTGGATGTCGTCGGTCGGGTTGTGGCGGGTATGCAGCAACATGTCGAACAGCGAAAACTCGATCTGGCGCAGCGTCTGCATACCGCTCTGGTAATTGCGCGCGGCAAGCATCTTGTCGAACAGTTCGCGCGGCAGCGGCTCGCCGGTCTCTGCATGGGACGTCATGTGGCGCAACACGCTCCATTCCCAGCAGAAGTTTTCCATGAACTGGCTCGGCAGTTCGACGGCGTCCCACTCGACACCGCTGATACCCGAAACCTGGCGCTCATCGACCCGGGTCAGCATGTGATGCAGGCCGTGGCCAAACTCATGGAACAAGGTGGTCACGTCGTCGTGGGTCAACAAGGCACTCTGGCGCACGCCGTCGCGCATCACGCCTTCGGCGAAGTTGCACACCAGGTGTGCCACCGGCGTCTGCAACTGCTGGTTGTCGGGGCGCAACCAGCGCCCGCGCACATCGTCCATCCAGGCGCCACCGCGTTTGCCATCGCGTGCGGTGGTGTCCAGGTAGAACTGCCCGACCAGTACCGGCGCGGCAGCCGCACCGTCGGTTGCCGACGGTTGCGCCGCGCGTTCGATGCGGTAAAAACGCACGCCCGGGTTCCAGACCGGCGCAGTGTCGACCCGGATCACGACGTCGAACAGGGTCTCGATGATCTTGAACAGGCCTTCGAGCACCTTGGGCAGCGTGAAATACTGCTTGACCTCCTGCTCGCTGAAAGCGAATCGCGCCTGCTTGAGCTTCTCGCCGATATAGGCCCAGTCCCAGGGTTGCGGGTCTTTCAGGCCCAGCTCGGTGGCGGCGAATTGGCGCAGATCGGCCAGATCCTGCAATCCGAACGGTTTCGCGCGGCGCGCCAGGTCGTGCAGGAAGTCGATCACTGCCTGCGGCGACGAGGCCATCTTGGATTTCAGCGACAACTCGCCGTAGTTGGCGAAACCCAGCAGCCGTGCTTCCTCCTGGCGCAAGGCCAGGATCTCATGCATCAGCGCGGTGTTGTCGTACGGGCGCAGGTCTTCCGGCGCCTGCTCGGATGCCCGGGTGCCATAGGCGCGGTACATCATGGCGCGCAGTTCGGCGTCGTGCGCAAACTGCATCACCGGCAGGTAACACGGCAGCTTCAGGCTCAGCTTGTGCCCCTCGCGTCCGGCCGCCTGCGCAGCCTCGCGGGTGTTGTGCAAGACGTCCTGCGGCACGCCAGCCAATTGCTCGGCGCTGACATAGGCGCTGAACTTGTCGGTCGCGTCGAGTGCGTTCTCGCTGAACTTCTGGCTCAACTCGGCCAGCCGTTCCTGGATCGCCGCGAAGCGATCGCGGTCGGTGCCGGTGAGTTCGGCACCACCGAGCACGAAGTCGCGCAAGGCATTCTTGTGCGCCTGGTGTTGTTCGCTGGTCAGGCTGGCCGGGTCGATGGCCTTGTATTTGGCATACAGGCGCTCGTCGGCACCCAGCCGCGTCCAGAATTCGGTGACCTTGGGCAGGCTGGCGTTGTAGGCGGCGCGCAGTTCCGGGCTGTCGGCCACGCTGTTGAGATGGTTGACCGCCCCCCAGGCGCGACCCAGGCGTTCGGTGGCGACATCGAGCACCGCGGCAATCGCATTCCAGTCGCTGGCAAAATCGGCGCGGGTGACGGTTTCGAGCGCCTGGTCGGCATCGGCGAGCAACTGGGTGACCGCCGGGCCGACATGCTCCGGGCGGATCTGGTCGAACAAGGGCAGGTCGTCGGATTGCAGCAGTGGATTCATGGCTTCAATAGTTTGTGCGGGAGCGGGGCATGGACATGCCCACCTTCGCCACTTCGGGGCGCCATGACGAGTTTACAAGGCTGCCGCGCGTTGAGCTGCCTCGAGGGTGTTGACCAGCAGCATGGTGATCGTCATCGGTCCGACGCCACCGGGCACCGGCGTGATGAATCCGGCAACCTGGCGCACGCCGTCGAAATCGACATCGCCGCACAACTTGCCTTCATCGTTGCGGTTCATTCCGACATCGATCACTACCGCGCCGGGTTTGACCATGTCTGCAGTCAGCACATTGCGCCGGCCGACGGCGGCGACGATGACGTCGGCCTGCAGCGTGTGGGACTTGAGATTGACCGTCGCGCTGTGACAGATGGTGACGGTCGCGTTCTTCTGCAGCAGCATCACCGCCATCGGCTTGCCGACGGTGTTGCTGCGGCCGATCACCACCGCGTGTTTGCCGCGCAGGTCGAGCCCGGTCGACTCGATCAGCTTCATGCAGCCGTAGGGCGTGCAGGGGTTGAAACCCGGCGCGCCGGTCATCAGCTCGCCGGCGCTCAGCGTGGAGAAACCGTCGACGTCCTTGGACGTGGCAATCGTCTCGATCACCTTTTGCGGATCGATATGCCGGGGCAGTGGCATCTGCACCAGGATGCCGTGGATCGCCGGATCGGTGTTCATGGCCTCGATTCGCGCCAGCAGGTCTGCCTGGCTCAGCGTGGCGTCGTATTTCTCGAAGACCGAATGCAATCCGGACTCCTCGCAGGCCTTGATCTTGTTGCGGACATAGACCTCGCTGGCCGGGTCCTCGCCGACCAGGATCACCGCCAGGCCGGGACGCACGCCTTTTTCCGTCAGCACGGCCGCTGCGTGCGCCACTTCGGCGCGCATTTGCCGCGACAGCGCGACGCCGTCGATGAGTTGGGCGGATGGGGATGTCGTCATGGCGGATCTCTTGGCGCGGGCGCCGGCAGCCGGCGCGGGTGAAAGGGTAATCAGGGCTTGGTCGGGGCGTTCTGCCCCAGCGCGATCTTCAGCAGATCGGCGACCGTGTTGGCGTTGAGCTTTTCCATGATGTTGGCGCGGTGCGCCTCCACCGTCTTGATGCTGATGCCCAGGTCGTCGGCCATCTGCTTGTTCAGCCGGCCGGCGACGATGCGCTCGAGCACCTGGGACTCGCGCAGCGTCAGCTTGGACAGCAGCGCATCACGGTTGGCAGCCAGCTGGTGATCGGCAAAAGTGCCTTTTGCATGTTCGAGCATGCGCTCGACCAGGCGCAACAACTGGTCTTCCTTGAAGGGCTTCTGGATGAAATCCATCGCACCCTTTTTCATCGTGTCGACCGCCATCGGCACGTCGCCATGGCCGGTGATAAAGACGATCGGCAGCGGCGAATGGTTGTCGATCAGGCGATTTTGCAGCTCCAGCCCGGTCATGCCGCCCATGCGGATGTCGACGATCAGGCAGGCCACCTCGCGCGCATCGTAGCGGCTCAGGAAGGATTCGGCGGAATCGAAACACCGGACCCGGTAGTCCTTGCCTTCGAGCAACCACTGCAGCGAATCGCGTACGGCTTCGTCGTCATCGACGACATACACGGTACCCTTCTTGGGAATCAGACTCATGCGGCTATCCTGGGGTCTTGATGGGTTTGCTCCGCGGCTCGGACGCGAGGCTGGCGGTTTCGCCGACGGGTAACCAGAAAGCGAATCGGCAGCCCGTAACTTCGGCGCCATTGTAGAGGTTCTCGGCACGCATCCGTCCCTGGTGGGACTCGACGATGGAGCGGCAAAGGCTCAGGCCGATGCCCATGCCGTAACTCTTGGTCGAATAGAAGGCCTCGTACAACCGGTCCAGCACCTCGGGCGCCAGTCCGCTGCCGGTGTCGAGCACCGAGAACTCGACCATCTGGCGCTCGTCGACCACCGTCTGCTGGACCGTCAGCTCGACCTTGCGCAGCGCGGTCGTGCGCTGGGCGGTGTCGATCGATTCGGCAGCGTTCTTGAGCAGGTTGATCAGCACCTGTTCGATCAGGATCGGATCGACCAGCAGCATCGGCAGCCGTGGTGCGACGTTGCAGCTCAGGCGCACATTGCGCCGGCGCAGTTCGATGTCGGCCAGTTCCACAGCCTCGTCGACCATGTCGTTGATGCGCGACCAGTTGCGCTTGGGTTCGCTGCGTTTGACGAAGGAGCGGATGCGCTGGATGATCTGGCCGGCGCGGTGTGCCTGACGCGCGGTCTTCTCCAGCGCGTCGAGCAGGTCCTGTTCCTGGATCTGCTTGGACTGGATGCGCGAGATCATGCCCTGGCAATAGTTGTTGATCGCAGTCAGAGGCTGGTTCAGTTCATGGGCGACGCTCGACGCCATCTCGCCCATCGTGATCAGCCGGCTGGCGTTCTGCGCCCGGTCGGCCTGCGCAGCGGCTTGTTGCTCGGCCAGTCGGCGCGCGGTGATGTCGGTGGCGATCACCATCTGGGCCAGGCGGCCGTCGACCCAGCTGAGGTAACGGGTGCGCACCTCCAGCCAACGGCCGAGTTCGCTGAGGTAGATCTCGGCGTTTTCCGGCTCGACATCGGGCAATACATCGGTCGGCATGCCGGCGAAGGCATCGACATGGTCCAGCCCCTCGTCGCTGACCGGCTGCGTCGGGATGCCGGCCTGCGCCACCAGCCGCAGATGGCCGTCGGTCTGGTTGCCGAACCACAGACGGTACAACTTGTTGGCGAACAACATCTCGTCGCTGCCCAGCGGCGCGACCGAGATCGATGCGTCGAGCGCCTCCAGCACCGTGGTGAAGCGCTCGAACGAGGCCGACAGCTGTTCGCGGATGCGGTTGGGCTCGGTGATGTCGGTCATTGCCGTGATCCAGCCGGTCTGGGTTCCGCGCGAGTCGATCAGCGGCGATACATACAGCCGGGCATCGAACAGGGAGTTGTCCGGCCGCCTGACCCGCATCTGCACGCCGCCGGGTGTGGCCGCCTGGCCGGAGAGTTCGGCATTGAGCAACTGGCTGAGGTTCTCATGGTCGGTATCCGGCCAGTAGGGAAATGGCGCGGTGCGCCCGACCAGCTCGGATTCGCTCCAGCCGGTCATCTGGCAAAACGCGGCATTGACGTAGGTGATGCGTCCCTGCAGGTCCATGGCCCGCATGCCGGTGAGCATCGAGTTCTCCATCGCCCGGCGGAAGTTGGTCTCCTGCACCAGCGCGCCCTGGATCTGGGTGCGCCGGCGCATGTGGCGCCAGGTGCCGACCAGCATCCACAGCGTCAGCACCGACATCGCCACCACCATCCAGAACAGCGTGTTGCCGATCAGGCCGACC
>JBFJZP010000090.1:0-8468 GCA_041622095.1 Burkholderiaceae bacterium
GACGTCTTCCCAGACGGTCTTGTCGTTGGACAGTTCGTCGCGGCTCTGGTCGACGAAGGCCATCTTGACCGTCGAGCCGACCTTGACCTCGCCGCTGTCGGGTTGCTGCTTGCCGGCAATCATCCGGAACAGCGTCGACTTGCCGGCCCCGTTCGGGCCGATGATGCCGACGATCGCGCCGGCCGGCACCTTGAAACTCAGGTTGTCGATCAGCAGGCGGTCGCCGAAGGACTTGCTGACGTTGACGAACTCGATCACCTCGTTGCCCAGGCGTTCGGCCACCGGAATGAAGATCTCGTTGGTCTCGTTGCGTTTCTGGTACTCGAAGTCGGACAGTTCCTCGAACCGGGCCAGTCGGGCCTTGCTCTTGGCCTGGCGCGCCTTCGGATTCTGGCGCGACCACTCCAGCTCTTTCTTCAGCGCCTTGGCGCGCGATTCCTCGCCCTTTTGCTCCTGGACCAGGCGTTCCTGCTTCTGTGACAACCAGTCGCTGTAGTTGCCCTTGTACGGAATGCCGGAGCCGCGGTCGAGTTCGAGAATCCATTCGGCCGCGTTGTCCAGGAAGTAACGATCGTGGGTGATGGCCACCACGGTGCCCGGATAACGCTGCAGGAATTGCTCCAGCCAGTCGACCGACTCCGCGTCCAGGTGGTTGGTCGGCTCGTCGAGCAGCAGCATGTCGGGCTTGGACAGCAGCAACCGGCACAACGCGACCCGGCGCTTCTCGCCACCGGACAACAGCTCGATCTTCGCGTCCCACGGCGGCAGCCGCAACGCGTCGGCGGCGATCTCGAGCTGGTGCTCGGAATCGGTACCGGCAGTGCCGATGATCGCCTCGAGTTCCGCCTGCTCGGTCGCCAGCGCATCGAAATCGGCGTCTTCCGCGCCATACGCGACATAAACCTCCTCCAGCCGCGCCTTGGCCTTGAACACCGCCTCCATGCCGCTTTCGACACTCTCGCGCACGGTCTGGGTCGGATCGAGCTGCGGCTCCTGCGGCAGGTAGCCGATGTTCAGGCCGGGCATCGGAATTGCCTCGCCCTCGATCTCCTTGTCCAGCCCGGCCATGATCCTGAGCAGGGTCGACTTGCCGGATCCGTTGGTGCCGAGCACGCCGATCTTGGCGCCCGGGAAGAAACTGAGCGTGATGTCCTTGAGGATATGGCGCTTGGGCGGAACGATCTTGCCCACGCGGTTCATCGTGAATACATATTGCGCCATGACGGGGTATTTTTCCTTGCTGGTCTGGGGGTGTTAGCGATGCGGGACCGGGCCCGCCTGACCTCCCATTATCGACGCTGGCGCCCACCCCCGCCCGGCCGGGCCCGCAAGCCCCGGCACCGCCTCCCGCGCCAGGCATGCCGCGCCCTGCTCAGGCCGCCTTCGCGTCGGGTGGCATGTCGGGAGTCAGCGGCGCAACGCCGGACTCCAGCAACAGGTCGAATACCGGCACCACGACCCGGATCCGGCCCTGGGCATGCAAGCGGTCCAGGCTGCGGCGCGACATCGCATGGGCCAGTCCGCCACCGGACACGAACATGAAGAGCTTGCGGTTGTGACCGATCCAGGTCAGGCTGGCCCGGGTCCAGGCGCCATCGAGCATCAGCTCGACCACGGCGCTCACCATCTGCTCCGATGGTATGTAGGTCTGCTGCCGGCTCAGGTCCAGTTCCGAGCCGGTCGGCTCGATCACCTCGTCCGCCGCCCCACCCTCGCAATCCAGGCCGTCCGGCAGGTCGCTGATCGACACCGGGTCGTCGTCCACCACCTTGCCGCGGGCCGCGAGCGCATGGGCCAGGGCCCGGCGATGGGCGTCGAGTTCCTTGTCGTGCAGTGCGCTGAGTTCGTCCAGGAAGATCGCGATCGGCTCCGGCGGATACCGGATCAGCATCAGGCCTTCGTTCAGGCGCGCGAGCAATTGCGGAAGCATGCGCACCAGCCGGCCATGATCATGGCGCACCTGCAGCCGCTGCACGCTCCAGACCAGGTCGTCGACCAGGGCCAGGTAACCGTTGGCATCGGCCTGTTCGTCCTTGCTGCCCTTGCGCTGCTGGGTTTGCAGATGGCTTTCGGCCAGCACCTGCGACCAGGGGCCGCGCAGGAAGCTGGCAACCAGCTCCGGCAGGCCGGTGTCGCGGAACCGCTCCATCATCGCCTGCGCATAACGCTGGGCCAGCACATTGCGTTGCTGTGCATGTTCACGGGCGCGTCGCTCGTCCTCGCGGCGCTGCAGGCGCGCCTCGTCGCGTTCGCGCCAGGCCTTTTCCAGGTCGGCCAGCGTGCCGGCATAGGCGGCGGCATCGCCGGCACTGCGCGACAAGGCATTGACCGCGTCCGACACGCAGGCGGCGAACTCGTTGATCGCTTCGTCGTCGTCGGTCGGATAGGCCAAGCTGCGCTGCACCACCCGATCGAGCAGTTGGCGCGCCGCATGGCGCCGGTCGATGAAGAAGCGGGGATCGGAGCGCGCCAGTTGCAGCAGCGCCGGCTCGAGCGAGCGCAACTGCATGCGCACCGGCACCAGCAAGCGCTCGTCGCTGACCAGCTGTTCGATCATCAGGCCGACCACTTCCTCGCCCAGCATGTGGCCGATCAGCTGGTTCTGCGCCCGGGTGCGGTTCTGCCCGATCACGCCCCCCTCGCGCCGCGCCGGCGCCTTGCCGACCGCCAACTGGCGCACCGAGCGTTCCGCCAGCCGCTGCATCATCGGCTCGACCAGCTTGAGATCCTGCAGCGCCACCAGGGACGCCGGCACGGTATGGGTGAAGTCGCGCATGACGCCGGGCTGGATCCGGGCATGCGGCTCGCCTGCCAGCAAGCGCCGCAGCTTCTCCAGCGTATGCATCGTGCGTTCGACCTCGGAGCGGGTCTTGCGCGCCCTGGCCTCCACCCCGTCGCCACCGTAACGCCCGGGCAGTGGCTCGACCGGCCGCACCCCATGCGAACGCATCCATTCGCTGGCTTCCCGGTACAAGCTGCGCAGGCCGATGCCCAAAGCAATGGCCGACGGGCGCAACAAGTCCATGCGCACATCCTCGTTCGGAACCCACGCAGTCAAGGTCTCGAGCAGCGCCCGTACGAAGGCCTCGGGCTTGAGCGGATTGAGTGTCGGCTGCACCGTAGACCAACCCAGCAACGCGCTGACCATCGAATCGAACTGCGGCAGCACCTCGTCGGCCGCGCGGATGATCTCCTGGCGCGCCAGCGCCAGTTCGATGTGGATCTCGATCTCGTGGATGTCGTAAAAGCGCAGGTCATCGAACTGGACCGACTCGTTCTGCGCCAGTTCCTTGGAACTGCTGTGAAAGACCAGCCGACGCAACTCCGATGCAAAGCTTGCGCGCACCGCGGGTGCGTCAGCCAGCAGGACACGCACCGCCGACTTGACCGGCGCACTGGGAAGCTCGTCGACCGGTTCGCCCTCGACTTCAGCGGTCAGCCGAGTCAAGGCATCGAGCACATCGTCGGCCAGCCCTGCGGCCTGGTCGAGTACCAGTTCGAGGCAGTCGGACAAGGTCGGAAGCATCGGCGTGGCGTTGCTGGCCACACCAATTCTTCGCAGCCGGTATTTGCTCATCGAAGATCCCTGATTGCTTGGCCGGCCCCACACAGGGAGCCGGCCCGCCCGCAGACCCACCGTGGCGAGCCTGTCTTGGCCTCTCATTCTGACCGTTCGGACTTGCCGATGGCAAGTCCGAACCGGCTCCTGTGTGCGATTTTTCGCATTCTTCGGCCGTGTCATGGGCCAAAGCGCCCAGTCATGCGACAATACCGGCGGTCGGGGGCCTCCAGCTGCCCGCGATGCCAGCATCTGCTGGGGGTCCGGCAACACGCACGCGTCCCAAACTTTTTACTCTGTCTGCCTTTGACTGGACCGGTATCACGATACCGGCACGGGTCGACATGCCAAGCGCCCAGGACGGGTGCCACTTTATAAAATGAATTTTGAAGATCTGAAACTGGCTCCGGCCATCGTCAAGGCTGTGCGCGAGCAGGGTTACGAGTCCCCGACGGCCATCCAGGCCCAGGCCATCCCGGTGGTGCTCGAAGGCCACGACCTGCTCGGCGGTGCCCAGACCGGAACCGGCAAGACCGCCGCTTTCGTATTGCCGATGCTGCACAAGCTCAGCATGGCGCGCAGCGCGCAGAACAAGTTCGGCGGCACCGGCATCCGTGCCCTGGTGCTGACCCCGACCCGTGAACTCGCCGCCCAGGTGGAGGAATCGGTCAAGGTCTACGGCAAGTTCCTGCAACTGTCCTCGACCGTGATCTTCGGCGGTGTCGGCATGAACCCGCAGATCAGCCGCGTCAAGTCCGGCATCGACATCCTGGTGGCCACACCCGGGCGCCTGCTCGACCTGCTGCAACAAGGCGTGCTCGACCTGGGCCAGGTCCAGATCCTGGTGCTCGACGAAGCCGACCGCATGCTCGACATGGGCTTCATCCATGACGTCAAGAAAGTGCTGGCAGTATTGCCCAAGGACAAGCAGAGCCTGCTGTTCTCGGCCACCTTCAGCGACGAGATCCGCGACCTGGCCGCGACACTGCTGAAAAACCCGCAAAGCGTGCAGGTCACGCCGCGCAACACCACGGTGCAGCGCATCACGCAGACCGTGCATCCGGTCGGTCGCGGCAAGAAGAAAGCACTGCTCGCGCACATCATCAACGAGCACAACTGGAGCCAGGTACTGGTGTTCACCCGTACCAAGTTCGGCGCCAACAACGTGGCCGAATTCCTGACCAAGAACGGCATCCATGCGATGGCGCTGCACGGCAACAAGAGCCAGGCAGCCCGCACCCAGGCGCTGAGCGGCTTCAAGAGCGGCGACATCCGCGCACTGGTGGCGACCGACATCGCGGCCCGCGGCATCGACATCGACGAATTGCCGCACGTCGTGAACTACGACATCCCCAACGTCAGCGAAGACTATGTGCACCGCATCGGCCGTACCGGCCGCGCTGGCGCGGATGGCGCGGCGGTCAGCCTGGTGAGCCTGGACGAAGAAGGTTTCATGCAGGACATCGAACGCTTCACCAAGCAGAACATCGAGATCAAGGTCGTCGACGGATTCGGCCCGGAGCCGGGCGAGAAAGCCGAACCGATCGCCATGGGTCGCCAGACGATCTGGGGCGGCGCCGACAAGCCGCCGAGCCGCGACGTCATGATGGCCGCGGCCAAGGCGGCACGCACGGAGATGATGCAGCGGGTGCGCGACAACAAGGCTGGCAACGGTAGCGGCAACGCAGGCCGCGGCGGCAGCAACGGCGCACGTGCCGGTGGCAATGGTGGCGGTGGCGGTCGTGGCGCAGGCCATGGTGGCGAGCCGCGTCCGGCGAATCACGCTGGGCGACGCAACGGCCATCCGGGCGGCGCACCGGCGCAACGCCATGCACCGGACCGGCAGCCCGATCCCTTGCGTGGCGGCGGCAACGTGGCACCGCGCACCGGCGCACCGCGTGAACCCGATCCGATGCGTACCAGCGTCGACATGATGGCCGAACGTGGCGGCCAGCGCCGCGGCGGATACGGCGGCGGTGGCGGTGGTAATCGCAGTGGAGGCTCTTCATATGGTGGCGGACGTTCCGGCGGCGGATCGGGTGGTTATGGTGGCGGGGGCAACCGGTCTCGTGGGTCGGGAGGTTCTGGCGGCTCTTTCGGCCGATAAGCGGATCCGCGCCATCCATGTGGTCGGGCGCCGTGCGCCCGATCTGGCCGATGCGCGCATCGAGTTTCACCCGGTCGACTTCGCACAGATGCCGGTGTTACCACCGGTGGATGCGCTCTACATCGCGCTGGGCACCACGATCAAGGTGGCCGGCAGCCGGGCCGCCTTCCGGGCAGTCGACCATGACGCGGTGCTGGCGCTGGCCCGCCAGGCGCGGCAAGCGGGCGCCACCCGGCTGGCTGTGGTCAGTGCGATGGGCGCAGACGCGCAATCACGCGTTTTCTACAACCAGGTCAAGGGCGAGACCGAGCAGGCCTTGCGCACGCTCGGCTTCGACACGCTGGTGATCGCACGCCCCTCGCTGCTGGACGGCGACCGGGATTCATTGGCCCAGGCACCACGGCTGGGCGAACGCCTGGGCCTGCTGCTCATGCGGGCCCTCAAAACGCTGGTTCCACAAGATTACCGCGCGATCGCAGCGGTCGATGTCGCGCACGCCATGGTGCAGTCCATGACCGATGGCGCGCGCGGCACGCACATCCTGTTGTCCGGCCAGATGCAGGGCGCGTATCGGCGCCGCCCGCAGCCGGCTCAGTGACCGAGCTGGAAATCGTTGCGGCCGGTTCGATCCTGACCGCGCAGCAGCCATAAGGGTCGGGTTGCGAATGCCACCGGCACCCCGGACTTCCCGTCGACCGGATTGAGCGCGCGCTCGAACACCGAGCTGCCCGGCATATAGCGCAGCGCCACGCCGGTGCGGCGCTGGGTCGAACGGTTGACCCGCGCGCCATGGATCATGTAGACGTCGTGCATCGACATCTGGCCCGGCTCCAGCTCCAGGTCGACCGCGCTGGACACATCGAAGCGGCTTTCATCGGCGCGCTGCTGCAGCACCAGGTCCTCGCGGTCTTCATGCAGATGCGGATGGCAGTGGCGTGCGGCATGAGAACCCGGAATCACGCGCAGGCAACCGTTGTCCCGGGTCGATGGATCGAGCGCAACCCAGACGGTGCAGTTGTCCAGCGGCCGGATCGGCCAGTAATGGCCGTCCTGGTGCCAGGGTGTCTCATGCCCGTCGCCGGCGGGTTTGCAGAACACATGGCAACCCCACAAAATGATGTCCGGGCCGATGACCTGCTCGACCAGGTCCAGGATATCCGGGTCCCGCGCCAGGTCCAGGAAATCCTGGCTGCCGCGTACCCCTTCCGCATTCGGCGCGCCGCTCGGCCCCACCACATGGGCGCTGACTAGTTTTTCCGGGCGCACGTCCGGGTTATCACGAATCAGCCGTTCGAGCGACCCGCGCAATTGCGCCACCCGCTCCGGCGACAACCGGAACGACGGAATCAGATAACCCGCAGCGCGGTATTGGGCGGCTTCTGCCGCGCTCAGAGATGCCATGGCGGGTCCTCCTGTCGATGTCGAGCGGCGGCCACGCAGCGCCGTGGGCTCAGGCGCGCACGAACAGCGTGACCAGGGGTTCGGTGCCGACCTGTCGGCTCCAGTGGCCGTGGACCTTGGCATCGAAGGTCGCACCCGCGGGCAACACGTCGGCGGAATAGAAATGGTCTCCCGGCCCGAACACGCGCGACGATCCGTCCTGCAGGCCGATTTCCATCTGGCCCCGCAACACGAACAGCCATTGCGTCGTGACGGTGCAATGGAACTGGCTGCGAAAACCGACCGGGCTCTGGCGCAACTGAAAACCGCCGCTGGCAAACACCTCGGACAACATCGCCTGCGGCGTGCCCTGCCCGAGCGGGATCTGCTCCTCGCGAAAACGGGCGAACCCGTCGGCATCGGTCACCAGCATGACCTTGGTGAATGCAACCATGATGGAATCCTTCGCGAATGGTGGGGGGTTGGTTCAGTCCTTGCCGACGTCCGCAGCACCAGGCTGCAGCGCGGCCATCGTCCGGCGCACGATCTCCTCGGGCGCGAGCGTCACATCGAAGGTCAGCGCATTCTCGTCACTGCCCGGCGCCTCCAGCGTCGCGAACTGGCTGTCGAGCAGGGACACCGGCATGTAATGCCCCTGGCGCTTCGCGCAGCGCGCGGCCAGCACTTCGCGCGAGCCTTGCAGATGCACCAGGCCGAGTTCCGGCGCGCCACTGCGCAACACGTCGCGATAGGAACGCTTGAGTGCCGAGCACGACACCACCAGGGGTCGGCCCTCGGCATGCGCCGCGGCCAACCGGGCCGCGATGACCTGAAGCCAGCCGAGTCGCTGCGCGTCGTTCAGCGCAATACCCGATCGCATGCGCTCGACATTCTCCGGCGAATGCAGGTCATCGCCTTCGATATACGGCGCGCCGAGCGCGTTGGCCAGCAACTGGCCCACCGTGCTCTTGCCGCATCCCGACACGCCCATGACCACCATGATGGGTGGATTCATCGTTTCATGTCCGTCATCTTGCACAGACCACCTGACTCAATTCAGCCGCTGGCCATCGGCCTTGTCGAACATATGCACCTTCTCGACAGCGATCTGCAGTCCGAGCGCCTGGTCGGGTTTCACATCGGTGCGGCCATGCAGCACCACGGTGACGGGAACCTCTCCGACCTTGACGATGATCTCGGTTTCGGCGCCGGTGGGTTCGACCACTTCAACTACGGCCGCGATGCCGCTGCCCGGATCGCCCATGACCAGGTCACCCGGGCGGATGCCGTAATGCACCGCCTGCCCGTCCTTGCCCCGGCCGGCGTCCCCGACCGGCCACTGCCGGCCCTCGGCCTCGACCCACGCCCGCTCGCCTTCGCGTCGCAAGCTACCCTCGAACACGTTCATGGCCGGCGAGCCGA